>NZ_FXZF01000076.1:0-2586 GCF_900169375.1 Brevibacterium sp. Mu109 | reverse complement strand
TGAATATTCGCTTCTTTGGGGTCCACCA
Organism: Brevibacterium sp. Mu109; assembly: GCF_900169375.1. Lineage (NCBI taxonomy): Bacteria > Bacillati > Actinomycetota > Actinomycetes > Micrococcales > Brevibacteriaceae > Brevibacterium > Brevibacterium sp. Mu109. The sequence continues at coordinate 2,558 of NZ_FXZF01000076.1, read as the reverse complement.
GTCGTGTGTTTGGGGGCCACTGCGCTGATCGGCCGATAGTGCGCGTGGGGACCACTCATGGCGTGCTTAGGGACCACCGTGCTTAGGCTCCTTCCGTCGCGTGTATACGGCACGCGGCGGAAGGAGACCATTCATGGTACGGAAGATCAGAGCCAAGTTGGTGCTGCAGTTACGCGCCGAGGGCCTCTCCGCACGAGCGATCGCGGCCTCACAGGGCATGTCGCGGAAGTCCGTCACAGCAGTGCTGGAAGCCGCCGACACAGGCGGGCTCAGGTGGGACGACGTCAAGGACCGCACCGATGGCGAGGTCTACGGGCTGGTGTTCCCGGGCCGAGGCGAGCACCAGAGCGTGTTCGCTCAGCCGGACTGGGAACAGGTCCACAAGGAGCTGGCCCGGGTCGGTGTGACGCTGAAGCTGCTGCACAGCGAGTACACCGACGACTGCACCACGGCGAGGACGCCGGCGATGGGCTATGACCGATTCTGCCGGACCTACCAGCGTCACGTGCTTGTCACCGGCGCCGCGTCCAGGGTGGGGCACAAGGCGGCACAGACGGTCGAGGTCGACTGGTCCGGACCGACGATGCAGCTGCATGATCCCGCCACAGCAGCAGCGACGAGGGTGTACTTGTTCGTGGGGTGTCTGCCGTTCAGCCGGTACGCGTTCGTGGCCCCGACCCTGGACATGAAGCAGGACACCTGGCTACGGGCCCATGTCGCGATGTTCGAAGCCTTCGGCGGGTCGAGTCCACGGATCGTGCCGGACAACCTCAAGACCGGGGTACTCAAGCACCCCCGCGAAGGCGAGATCGTGCTCAACGACGCCTACCGGGAGATGGCCGCACATTACTCCGCCGCCGTGCTGCCGGGCAGGATCAGAGCTCCGAAAGACAAGGCCAGCGTGGAGAACACCGTCTCCCACGTCGCCACCTGGATCATCGCCGGACTACGAGAGCGCAGGTTCGCGACTTTGCCAGAACTGGCCGCAGCGATCACCGAACGAGTGGCGGACTACAACGTCGAGCCGTTCCAGAAGCGGCCAGGCTCACGGTCCAGTGTGTTTGCCGCTGAGGAGCAGCCGTTGCTGACACCCCTGCCGCAGGTCGCCTACGAGATCAGCCACTGGGTCTACGGCCGACGGGTGGCGCGCAACGGACACCTCAGTTGGCAGCGGAACCACTACTCGGTCCCGGTGGCGCATATCGGCACGAAAGTCGATCTGAGGATCACCGACCGGGTGCTGGAGGCCTACCGGGGCACCGAGCGGCTGAGCAGCCACCTGCTGCTTCCCGAGGCTGCCGCGAACGAGTACCGGACGAATGATGCTGATCTGCCCACCGGTGCGAGATATCAGCCGTGGGACGCCCCGCGAGTACGAGAATGGGCCGAGCGGATCGGACCCTCCGCCCTGGTGGTCGTCAACAGGATCTTCGAGTCCGTGCCGGTCGATGAGCAAGGACTCGATGCCGCCCTGGCTGTGCTGCGGCTGTCACGACGCTTTTCCGCGGAGCGTGTGGAGGCCGCCTGCCGGATCGCTCTGGCCGGACCGATCCGTTCCCCGCGCTATGCCCACGTACAGCCGATCCTGGCCACCAGTCAGGACAAGACCGCCGAGCTGAGACCGCCACGAGAAGAACTCGTCGAACACGGCGGCTATGTCCGCGGGGCGTCCTACTACGCAGAAGGGGGCGCGAAATGAGCGGGACCGACGGTGAGACGAAGCGGAAGCTGCGTGAGATGGGTGCTGCCGCCCTGCTGGAGGCCCTGGAGAGCGAAGACGAGAACCTCGTGCTGGGGATGGGCTTCGATGACCGGCTACGCCTCGTCGTCGATGAGGCTCACCAGACGTTCAACCACGCCAAAGTCGAAGGGCTGATCCGGCGGGCCGGACTGCGCTACCCCGGGGCAGATCTACGTCGCGTGGATCGGGTCGAAGAACGCGGGCTGGATCGTCACGTTCTTGCTCAGCTGGGTACGTGTTCGTTCATCGAGCGTCAGCAGAACGTGGTGTTCCAGGGCTTCACCGGTTCCGGAAAGTCCTATCTGGGGTGCGCGCTGGCGAAGCAGGCCTGTCAACATCGGATCCGAGCTCATTACATCCGTATGCCTGATCTTGAAGAAGCGTGGGCGCAGGCATTGGACAAGCCGCAGGGCACGACGAAGTTCCTTCGCAAGTACGCGGCCTTCACTCTTCTGGTCATTGATGAGTGGTTGCTCGATCATCCGGATGAGTCGATGCGCAGCATGCTCCTGGAGTTGCTCGAACGGCGCTACGACAGCACGTCGACGGTGTTCTGTACCCAGTACGCGAAGAAGGATTGGCATCAACGACTCGGTTCCGGGGTCCATGCCGATGCGATCATGGACCGCATCGTGCACAACACCATCTGGGTCGATACCGGCACCCATAATATGCGGGAGAAGGCGATACTGAACCAGTAGGAAGGCTGTCGGTGGGGGCCGATGGCCCCCGCCGGCACCACCCCTGGTCCCCGATGGGCAATATCGGTGGTCCCGGGAGGCAATATCGAGTGGCCTTCAAGCCTTCAAATACTCAC
>NZ_FXZF01000081.1:0-2341 GCF_900169375.1 Brevibacterium sp. Mu109 | reverse complement strand
TGAACCAGTAGGAAGGCTGTCGGTGGGGGCCGATGGCCCCCGCCGGCACCACCCCTGGTCCCCGATGGGCAATATCGGTGGTCCCGGGAGGCAATATCGAGTGGCCTTCAAGCCTTCAAATACTCACAGAACCATATTGGCACATTAACGTGCCACCTAGCACGTCATTGTGCCTGGTACACTGACGTGCCGTTCGCCACGCTTGAATTGTGGGTGATCTCAGGCGGCGGCTAGGGCGCGTTGATCAAGTGGTGTCGTGTTCGTGCGGGCGAGTCTTGGGTGGTGGCGCGACGCGAGATCTCGGACGAGGTGTGGGCTGTGATGGAGCCGTTGATGCCGACGGCGTCGGGGCGTTCTCGGCCGTGGTCGGATCACCGGCTCGCGGTCGAGGGGATGGCGTGGAAATACCGCACGGGTGCGCCTTGGCGGGATGTGCCGGAGCGGTTCGGGAAGTGGAACTCGATCTACAAGCGGTTTGCCCGGTGGTCTGAGGATGGCACCTGGGAGAAGCTGCTGGCTGAGGTGCAGAAGCAGGCAGACGCGGCCGGGAAGGTCGACTGGGTTGTGTCGATCGATTCCACGATCGCGCGCGTGCATCAGCACGGCGCGACACTGAAGCGGGACGAGGGGGCTCTCTCGAATCACAAGGATCCGTGGATCGAACCGCCTGACCACGCTATTGGGCGCTCTCGTGGCGGGTTGACCACCAAGCTGCATCTCGTCGCCGATGGGCGCGGCAGGCCGCTGGGGATGGTGATCACGGGAGGGAACGTCAACGACACCACGATGATGACCGCCGTGCTCGAGGACATCTGCGTCCCTCGCGCCGGCAAGGGCAGGCCTCGAACCCGGCCGGAGCGTGTCCTCGCGGACAAGGGCTATCCGTCGAAGGCGAACCGAGCATGGCTGCGCGCCCGGGGCATCGCCGCCACGATCCCCGAACGCGACGACCAGATCGCTCACCGCCGCAGGAAGCCTGGCCGCCCCATCGACTTCGGCCACCAGCAGCAAGAACGCTACAAGGGTCGCAACGTCGTCGAGCGGTGCTTCAATCGCCTCAAGCAGTGGCGCGGGATCGCGATGCGCTCAGACAAGCTGGCCCGCAACTACCGCGCCGGCATCAGCCTCGCTACCACGCTGATCTGGATCAAGACCGAGGTCATTAGCCTGCCAAGCGGGTGGTAGCCGATGCCCTGTGAGAATTTCGCTTGAGGCGTGCAGCGGTCTTGTTGACCCGCCCTGCGTTGTACCCCAGAGTATGCACAGTAACCGCCTTCAACCCGTCATAGGAAATCCCGACGAACGCGGCATGATCCAAGGTTCCCCCGTCATGCCAGTATTGTTCTCCGTCATCCCCCCACCCGAATGGTTTTTCCCCAGGCGTTTGCTGTGCGCGGGTAATGGCGTACCGTTCGAGCGCATCGAAGGTGCCGTGGAGGCCTCCCGCGCCGACGAATGGACCAGAAAGCTTCCACTGCCTGCACGCGCGGCCAGTCCAGGTATGGAGGACGGGAACACTATTTGGATCTGGGTCTATCGAGACGTCCGTGACTCCGAGCGGGGTGAAGACGTGTCGCTCCGCGAGCGTCCACCAGTCGTTCCCGGTGGCCACCTCAAGCAGACGCGTGAGGACCGCGTATCCAAGATTCGAGTACTCGAACGAGCCCACAGGGCCGCGCAGTTGCTCTGATATGTCAGGCAAAACGTCGGAGTCGAAACGCTCAGTGGTGTACTTCGCGTAAGGATCGCGAGCATCGGCCGTAGTCTTGATCATTCCCTTGGGCAGCCTCGGTAGCCCCGAGGTGTGTTCCGCAAGACTGCGAACATCCACTTCCCTCGGGAGTCCTGTCTCCGGCAGAAACTCGCTCACGGGCGATGACAAACTGATCGAGCCCTCACGGTCAAGAAGCTCTGCAATCCGGGCAGTGACAGTCTTTGTGACAGATCCCCACTCAAGCATCGGATCCCCCTGGTGCAACGACCCGGTCTGCTCCACCTCGATGCGCCCAGCGTTCCGGAAGCGGTAAGCCTCGCTCTTCGTGCGCACTATCCAGCTCATGACGCCAAGCCTATCTGCGCAGCTCAAAGAGGTCGAAGTAAATGTTCACCGGGCTTTCGCGGAGCGCGGTCAAGGTGCTCCAGCTCACTCAGTAAGATCCGGCGCCAACCCCGAGCAACTGTCCATCGGAACCTGTCGGACTTGTTCAACGCGCCCTAGGCGCGAATCTCAGGCGTCAGCGACGGCACTGGAGCCTCTCCCAGGAGGCGCTCGCCCATCGCGTCGGACTCTCCCCTCGGTACGTTGCGGGCATCGAGCGGGGCGAGCGGAATCTGACTCTCG
>NZ_FXZF01000072.1:0-3084 GCF_900169375.1 Brevibacterium sp. Mu109 | reverse complement strand
GTCGTCGTCTACCGCCTGTACGCCCAGAACCTCGGACTGACCATCGACGAACTCGATGTCAGCGCTGAAGGCGACCTGGATGTGCGGGGACTCTTCGGCGCCGATGAGACCGTGCGCCCCGGATTCTCGTCCGTCCGCGTGAGCGTCAACATCGCCGGACCCGACAGCAACGAGGACTACCAGAAGCTGCAGGAGACCGTGGACGCTCATTGCCCCGTCTTCGACATCTTCACCAACCCGGAACTGACCGTCCCATCGATCATCATGACCCTCAGAACTACTGACTCGAACGATGTCCTCGTCGGGATCTGTCTGATGATTGGTGGGCGGTCGGCACCGGCTCGGCCCACATCGATAACTTGATCAGAAGGTTGTCCGTTCCTGACCGAACGTGACTCATCACAGTAGTGTTTCGACGTGACTATCTCCCGGACCGGAGCCGACCGTTCGACGGTCGGACCTCATCCGCTCTGACACAGGAGAATCACGAACCGTCATGACTATCATCTCGCATTTATACGCGTTTGTCGTGGGCGTCGACACCCACGCGAAGAACCACGTCTACAGTGTCCTCACCCACACTGGTGAGCACGTCGACACTGCCACGTTCCCGACCACGAAAGCTGGCATCAAACGAGCCCTGACGTGGGTCGGCCGCCGTACTCGCGGGGACCTGAACACCCTGTGGGTGATCGAGGCTATCGGCACTTACGGGGCGATCCTGGCCGACCATGTCGCCGACGCAGGCTATACGGTCGCCGAGGCTGCCAGCATGAATGCTCGCGACCGGCACGCCACGGGCAAGGACGACCGGATCGATGCCAGACGGATCGCTGGCACGGTCCTGCCTTTGGACGAGTCGCGGCTGCGTTTTCCCAGGCAGGCTGATGGGCCGCGTCAGGGACTGCGGATCCTGGTCAAGGCGCGGGAGTCCATGACCGGGGAGAAGACTCGCACGATCAATGCGCTCACTGCGCTGTTGCGTACTCATGACCTTGGTATGGATGCGCGTCGGAAACTGTCGGTCGTCACGATTCAAACGATGGCGAAGTGGCGGCTCAGGAACGAGTCTGTGGCACTGACCGAGGGTCGTCGGGAAGCCATCCGGGTAGGCAAACGTGTCGGCGAGCTCGATGCCGAAATCAAGGACTACGCCGCCCGGATCGAGGCCTTGGTTAAGGACAGTGCGGGTGCGGCGGTGTTGGCTGAGGCGGGGATTGGTCCGATCACTGCGGCTGTGTTCTACCTGGCGTGGTCGCATCATGGGGGGGAATGTGGTGAGGTTCCGGCTGAATCGCAGTGGTGATCGTCGGTTGAATTCTGCGTTGTACATGGTCGCCGTCACGCGGCTTTCTCACCATAAGAAGTCCCAGGCGTACATGGCTAGACGGCTGAGTGAGCGGAAGACGAAGAAGGAGACGATCCGGTGTATGAAGCGTGCCTTGGCCCGCTCGGTGTATCGGATTCTCGAGGCCACGAACCCGATCGGTCAAGCCGCTTGACAGACATAGAAGGATCCTGACGGCGGCCCAGCAACCTCGCGCGAGGTTGCTGGGCCGCCGTCAGGATCCTTCTATGTCTGTCAAGCGGCTTGACCGATCGGGTTCGTGGCCTCGAGAATCCGATACACCGAGCGGGCCAAGGCACGCTTCATACACCGGATCGTCTCCTTCTTCGTCTTCCGCTCACTCAGCCGTCTAGCCATGTACGCCTGGGACTTCTTATGGTGAGAAAGCCGCGTGACGGCGACCATGTACAACGCAGAATTCAACCGACGATCACCACTGCGATTCAGCCGGAACCTCACCACATTCCCCCCCATGATGCGACCACGCCAGGTAGAACACAGCCGCAGTGATCGGACCAATCCCCGCCTCAGCCAACACCGCCGCACCCGCACTGTCCTTAACCAAGGCCTCGATCCGGGCGGCGTAGTCCTTGATTTCGGCATCGAGCTCGCCGACACGTTTGCCTACCCGGATGGCTTCCCGACGACCCTCGGTCAGTGCCACAGACTCGTTCCTGAGCCGCCACTTCGCCATCGTTTGAATCGTGACGACCGACAGTTTCCGACGCGCATCCATACCAAGGTCATGAGTACGCAACAGCGCAGTGAGCGCATTGATCGTGCGAGTCTTCTCCCCGGTCATGGACTCCCGCGCCTTGACCAGGATCCGCAGTCCCTGACGCGGCCCATCAGCCTGCCTGGGAAAACGCAGCCGCGACTCGTCCAAAGGCAGGACCGTGCCAGCGATCCGTCTGGCATCGATCCGGTCGTCCTTGCCCGTGGCGTGCCGGTCGCGAGCATTCATGCTGGCAGCCTCGGCGACCGTATAGCCTGCGTCGGCGACATGGTCGGCCAGGATCGCCCCGTAAGTGCCGATAGCCTCGATCACCCACAGGGTGTTCAGGTCCCCGCGAGTACGGCGGCCGACCCACGTCAGGGCTCGTTTGATGCCAGCTTTCGTGGTCGGGAACGTGGCAGTGTCGACGTGCTCACCAGTGTGGGTGAGGACACTGTAGACGTGGTTCTTCGCGTGGGTGTCGACGCCCACGACAAACGCGTATAAATGCGAGATGATAGTCATGACGGTTCGTGATTCTCCTGTGTCAGAGCGGATGAGGTCCGACCGTCGAACGGTCGGCTCCGGTCCGGGAGATAGTCACGTCGAAACACTACTGTGATGAGTCACGTTCGGTCAGGAACGGACAACCTTCTGATCAAGTTATCGATGTGGGCCGAGCCGGTGCCGACCGCCCACCAATCATCAGACAGATCCCGACGAGGACATCGTTCGAGTCAGTAGTTCTGAGGGTCATGATGATCGATGGGACGGTCAGTTCCGGGTTGGTGAAGATGTCGAAGACGGGGCAATGAGCGTCCACGGTCTCCTGCAGCTTCTGGTAGTCCTCGTTGCTGTCGGGTCCGGCGATGTTGACGCTCACGCGGACGGACGAGAATCCGGGGCGCACGGTCTCATCGGCGCCGAAGAGTCCCCGCACATCCAGGTCGCCTTCAGCGCTGACATCGAGTTCGTCGATGGTCAGTCCGAGGTTCTGGGCGTACAGGCGGTAGACGACGAC
>NZ_FXZF01000018.1:0-80658 GCF_900169375.1 Brevibacterium sp. Mu109 | reverse complement strand
TACTCTCGTGCACAGGCTCGTGGTCCTCTGAGATTCGGATGTCTTGACAACACCCATCACAGCAGGACCACGAGCCGTTCTACGTCAACGACGCGACGCTCCCCATCACCACGAACCGGGAAGAGCCTGTTTACGAGGCTCAGTTCGTAGGCGCCCCGAGCGCTCAGCCGCCGACCTGTAAGGACCAGGTGTTTCGCCACGGTCAGAGGCAGGCTCTGCCAGCCGCGGAACAGTCCGCCGCACGTGGTGATGAGGCCGGGAGCGGTCTCCGGTAGTCCGAACTTTGCGGACCGCGCGGCGCCGACCATGTCGCACGCAAGGACGATCTCGAACCCGCCGCCGAGGGCCATCCCTTCGACTGCCGCGACAAGGGGATGCAGGGGCGACGGCGGATGGCGCCGTACGGGCCGCCGAGTTCGGTCGGGGTGCCTGCTGTGCGTGCCAGGTCCGCGCCGGCGGAGAAGGCGGATTCGCCTCCGGCGAGGATTCCGCACCACAGGTCCGGGTCGTGTTCGAGCGTGTCCAGTGCCTGGTCGAGCGCGGCGGTCAAGTGCGGTTCGACCGTGATGCGCTTGCGCTACCTCTCCATGCGGATGATGAGGATGTGTCAGCGGGTCTCGAGAGACACCCGGTGCGGTGCGGGGCGGTGCCGGTGGTCTCCGTCATAGTGCGTCTATTCTTCGAGGCTCTGGTGACGACGATCTTACCGAGGGGCCGCGCGAGGTGCTGTGCGAGTCCCCGACCTGCCGTGTGTCGTCGAACCGCAGCGCCCCGAACTTCCGCGGCGCGTGCGAACCCGGAGCGTTGCCTCCGCAGCGAAAAGTTTGAGCCACTGGGCTTCCGCAGGCCGATGCGGGCTCAGCTCGTGGCCGTCCCTCACCGACTGCTCGCCTCACAGCCCCCGCGAAATCAGCTCCTTCATGATCTCGTTCGTCCCGCCGTAGATCTTCTGCACGCGCGCATCCGCGAACATGCGGGCGATCGGGTACTCGTTCATGTAGCCGTAGCCGCCGAACACCTGCAGGCAGCGGTCGACCACACGGTTCTGCGCATCCGTCGCCCAGTACTTGCCGGCCGATGCCTGCTCCGTCGTCAGCTTCCCGTCGATGTGCAGGCTGGTCAGATGATCAACGAACGTCCGTGCGGAGAACGCCTCCGTCGCACATTCCGCCAGCACGAACTTCGTGTTCTGGAAGCCCATGATCGGCTGCCCGAACGCTTCGCGCTCCTTGGCGTAGGCGACCGTCTCCCGCACCGCGGTCTCCGCTGTCGCCGCACCGCCCACGGCGATCGTCAGCCGCTCCTGCGGCAGCTGCTGCATGAGCTGGATGAAGCCCTTGCCCTCCACACCGCCCAACAGGTTATCGACGGGCACGCGCATGTCCTCGAAGAACAGCTCACGCGTGTCCTGGCCGTGCAGCCCCACCTTGTCGAGCACGCGACCACGGGAGAACCCGGGAAGATCGTTCACCTCTGCGACGATCAGCGACAGACCCTTCGCGCCCGGTGCGTTACTGGTGCGGGCGACGATGACGACGATGTCGCAGTGCGTGCCGTTCGAGATGAACGTCTTCGCCCCGTTGATGACATAGTCGTCCCCGTCGCGCACGGCCTTCGTCTTCACCGCCTGCAGGTCCGATCCGGTGCCGGGCTCCGTCATCGCGATCGCTGCGACGATGTCGCCCGAGGCCATGCCCGGCAGCCATCGCTTCTTCTGCTCCTCCGTGCCCACGGCGTTGATGTAGTGGGCGATGATCGTCGAGTGGACGCTGTTGGCCCACGAGGTGTCCCCGGCGAATCCCTGCTCCTGCAGGATGATCGCCTCATGGGCGAACGTGCCGCCGCCCCCGCCGTACTCCTCCGGGATTGAGATGCACAGCAGGCCCGCGTCGCCGGCCTTGTTCCACAGGTCGCGGTCGACCTGGTGCGCGGCGGCCCACCGATCCTGGTGGGGCGTCACCTCGTGGGCGATGAACTCACGGGCGAGTGCCCGCAGGTCGTCCGTCTCCTCGGTCTCCCACGCTGCGCGGTATCCATCGAGAATCATCGGTCAAGCTCCTTTGAAGTCTGCTGTGCGGCGCTCCGCGAATGCGGAGAGGCCCTCTGCTGCGTCCTCCGTGCCCAGGAGCAGGAGGAAGTTCCGCCGTTCCACGTCCAGGCCTTGGCTGAGCCCCACTTCGTCCGCGTGCCGGGCGGCGTCCGCTGTCAGCCGCACGGCCAGCGGTGCATTGCGCGCGATCTCCTCGCCGATGGCCACGGCGGTGTCGAGGACCTCTGCGTCCGCGACGACCTCGGCGACCAGCCCTGCCGATTCCGCCCAGGCTGCCGTGACCGGCCCACCCGTCAGCAGCATCCGCATCGCCTTCGCCTTGCCCAGCGCATGCACCAGGCGCTGGGTGCCGCCGGCGCCGGGCAGGACTCCTAGCTTCACCTCCGGCACCCCGAACTGTGCGGACTCGCCGGCGACCGCCGTGTCGCATGCGAGCGCCAGTTCGCAGCCGCCGCCGAAAGCCATGCCGCGGACCGCCGCGATCGTCGGCGTGCTGAGCCGTGCGATCGTCGTGAAGAGTCCGTCGAACGCGAGCCTGTCCAGTGGTGCGGCCTGCTGCATCTGCGGAATCTCTTGGATGTCCGCGCCAGCGCAGAACGCCTTGTCCGAGCCCGTCAGCACGACCGCGCGGACAGTATCGGTCGACTCCGCGTCCGTGAGCGCCGCCGTCAGCTGGGCGACGAGGTCGCCGGAGAGCGCATTGAGGGCCTTCGGTCGGTCGAGGGTCAGCACCCGGACGGCGCCGTGGTCCTCGACCTGGACGAATACCTCGTCACCTGCGGCAGCCGCCGAGGCCGGCGTCGGATTGGTCTGTTCACTCACTGTGGGTGGTCCTCTCGTAGAAGTCCGCGTACTCGGAACGGATGCGCTTCTTGTCGAACTTGCCGACGGTGGTCCGCGGGATCTCCGCAACGACTTCGACCGCTTCGGGCAGCTGCCACGAGGCGAACGCCTGCGACAGGTGCGCGTGCACGGATTCCAGCTCGATGGTCTGTCCCGGCTTCGGCACGGCGAGCACGAAGGGCCGCTCCTGCCACTTCGGATGGGAGAGCCCCACGACGACGGCGTCCGCGATCGCCTCGTGGGACAGCAGGAGGTTCTCCATGTCGATCGAGGAGATCCACTCGCCGCCGGACTTGATGACGTCCTTGATGCGGTCAGTGACCTTGAGGTAGCCGTTCTCGTCGATCGTGCCGACGTCGCCGGAGCGCCAGTACCCGTCGACGAACCGGCCTTCCAGGTCGTCCTCGGTCATCCCGTTATAGGTCGCGGTGATCCACGGCCCGCGCACGCAGATCTCACCCTGCGAGGACCCGTCGTGGGGAACGGCGTTGCCGATCCCATCCAGCAGCACGATGTCCACGCCTGACACGGGCAGGCCCTGCTTGCGCTTGAGCGCGAACAGCTCCTCGTCGTCCATCGCCGCGCGCACGCTGGGCTTGAACCGGTTCAGCGTGACCAGCGGACTGGTCTCCGTGGCTCCGTAGGCGTGGACGACCTCGGCGCCGGTGAGCTCCCGCAGCCCCTGCATGAGGGTGAGCGACGGCTCCGTGGCCCCGGACATGAACCGTGCCGAACTGAAGTCCGGCTTCGTATCCATCGTGCGGACGTAGTCGAGCATCGGGTTGAAGATCGCCGGTGCCCCGTTCGCGACGGTGACGCCTTCGCGGATCATGGCGTCGACCAGCGGCTCCGTGTCCTCGGCCCGGTAGCGGCCGGGCAGTACGACCTTCGCCGCGTTGTACACGGCGCCCTGCGGCAGGCCCCAGCCGGAACCGTGGAACATGGGCGTGATGAGCATGACGCAGTCGTCGACGCCAAGCCCCACCCCCTGCGTGATCGCCGTCGTGTGCAGGTAGATCGAGCGGTGGGAGTAGAAGACGCCCTTGGGCTTGCCCGTCGTGCCGGTGGTGTAGCAGGCGGCGAAGGCACTGGACTCGTCGATCTCCGGCCAGTCGAACTTCTCGTCCGCAGCGGCGAGCAGGTCCTCGAAGTGGACGGCGTTCTCCAGCGTCGTGGAGACCTCCGCCATCGGCTTGTCCGTCATGACGACCCACGTGCGGACGTGGGGGACGTGCGGGGCGACGGCCTCGGCGATCGGCAGGAGGGTCTCGTCGACGCACACCACGGTAGTGCCCGAGTCCGTGAGGACGTAGGCCATGTCCTCCGCCCCCAGGCGCAGGTTCAGCTGCACCATGACCGCGCCGATGCCGGGGATGGACCAGTAGAGCTCGAAGTGGCGGCGGGAGTTCCAGTCGAGGACACCCACCTTGCCGCCGGGTACCACACCGAGGTCGGTCAGCACGTTCGCGCCGCGTTGGATGCGCGCGTAGGCGTCCGCGTATGAATACTCGGCCCAGCCGTCGTCCGGGGTGCGGTAGACGATCGGCTGCTCCGGGTAGGTGCGGGCCGCGTGCCGGATCATGGTCGTCGTGTTGAGCTGGACGTCGTCGCCCATCGTCGACGGTGCGCCCGTGACCCGACGCGGTCGCTGGGTGGGGGATACGGAGGAGGTCGTGTGCGTCATTGCTCAGAGCCTTTCGATGATGGTGGCGTTGGCCATGCCGCCGCCCTCGCAGATGGTCAGCAGGCCGTAGCGTGCGTCGCGGCGCTCCAGTTCCGACACCAGCCCTGTGAGGAGGCGGGCGCCGGTGGACCCGATGGGGTGGCCGATCGCGATCGAGCCGCCGTTGACATTGAGGATCTCGTCCTCGATGCCGAACTCCCGCTGGAACAGCAGGGGGACGGGGGCGAAGGCCTCGTTGACCTCGACGACGTCGATGTCCCCGATCGTCAGCCCCGCCTTCGCCAGCGCCAGGTGAGATGCCGGCAGGATTGCGGTGAACTGTAGGACGGGGTCGGCTGCCGCGGCCACACTGGAAACGATCCGCGCCCGAGGCCGCAGTCCCGCTGACTCCGCCGCATCCCGGTCCGCGATGAGGAGGGCCGCTGCGCCGTCGGAGATCTGCGAGGAGTTGGCGGCGGTCACCGCACCGTCCGCGGCGAAGACGGGGGTGAGGGACGCGACCTTCGCCGGGTCCACGCTGGGACGGATGCCTTCATCAGCGGTGAGGGGGACCTCGGCGCCGTCCTTCGTGAGCCCGGTCAGCGGGACGAGGTCATGCGTGAACCTGCCAGCCTCTGTCGCGGCGGCCGCGCGGTGGTGGCTGCGGATCGCGAACGCGTCCATCTCCTCGCGCGTGAAGCCGTACTCCTTGACGACCAGTTCGATGGACCGACCCTGGGAGGGCAGATCGCCGTCGAACCGTGCCAGCGCGCGGTGGCCGTACCACTCGCCCTGCGGGCCAGTGGGGTTGAAGAGCGGGCCCATGTCGACCCGGCTCATCGATTCGACGCCGCCGGCCAGAGCGAACCGGTAGTCGCCTGCGCGGACAGCCTGGGCCGCGAACTGCGCGGCCTGCTGACCTGACCCGCACTGGCGGTCGATCGTGGTGGCGGGCAGGGAGACCGGGAGTCCCGCGCCCAGGACGGCGTTGCGGGCGACGTTGCCGGTCTGTTCGTCGACCTGGCGTCCGACGCCGATGATCGCGTCGTCCAGCTGCTCCGCGTCCACTCCGGTGCGCTCGACCAGGTGGGCGAGTGTGGTGGCCATGAGGTCGACGGGGTGGTGGTCGCACAGCGCTCCGCCGCGCTTGCCCACGGGCGTGCGGACCGCATCGACGATGACGGCCTGGGGTGCCGTGCTGGGTGTGCTCATGCGGAGATCGTCTCCCTCAGCTTGTGCTTCTGGATCTTGCCGGACGGGTTGCGCGGGATCTCGTTGATGATGAGATCACGCGGGATCTTGTAGTCGGACAGCAGCGGTGCGGCGAACTCCCGCAGGCCTTCGAGCGTGGGGTTGCCGCCCTCAGCAGGGGTGACGACGGCGACGACGGTCTCGCCGAACTCCTCGTGTGGGCGGGAGATGATCGCGACGTCGGCGATCTCCGGGTAGGCGGTCAGCGCGTTCTCGACCTCTGCGGAGTACACGTTCTTCCCGCCGGTGATGATCATGTCCTTGAGGCGGTCGACGATCGTCATGAAGCCCTCGTCGTCGACGTGGGTGAGATCGCCGGTGTGCACCCAGCCGTCGACAACCGTCTGGTTGGTCGCGTCCGGGCGGTTCCAGTAGCCCTTCATCATGGTCTCGCCGCGCATGATCATCTCGCCCACCTCGCCGGCGGCCACATCGTCGCCGTTCGCATCGACGACGCGGATCTCCGTGTTGGGGATGGGGAAACGACCGGAAGTGGTGGGCTTCTTCTGCACGTCCTCGTGGGTGAGGATGATGCCGCCTGGGCCGCCCTCCGTCTGGCCGCACGCCTGGATGATCTCCGTATCCGGGAACGCGGCGAAGAGCTTCTCCGCCAGCGATCCGGGCATGGGGGCAGCGCCGTAGAAAGCGATGCGGAGGCTGGACAGGTCGCGATCGGCCAGATCCGGGACGCGGAGCATGAACGCGTACATCGTCGGGACGCCGAAGAAGACCTGGATGCGGTGCTCCTGGATCGCGTCGACGACCGTCACCGGGTTGAACTCCGCGTGGATCACCTGGTGCGCACCGACCATCGTGCCGGAGAAGAACAGCAGATTGAGCGCCGCTGAGTGGTAGAGGGGCGCCACCTGGAGGATCCGGTCGTGCAGGCGCAGGCCGAAGGCGATGCCCGCGTTCACGCCCACCCAGATGATGCGGTGATGGTCGAAGAGGGCGCCCTTGGGCTTCCCCGTCGTGCCGGAGGTATAGATGATGAGCGCGTCATCGTCCTCCCGGATGTCCAGGTCGAACTCTTCGTCCGGACGGGCATCGGCGGCTGCGAAGACGTCCTCGAGGTCACCGGCTGGTCCCAGCGACAGCACGGTGGTTGTCGCAGCGGTCTCCGGGTGAGCGGCGCTCCAGGCGGCGACGGACTCCGCGCATTCGGGCCCTACGAGAAGGATGTTCGTGCCGGTGTCCGTGACGAAGTGCTCGATCTCCGCCGCGGCGGACTTGGGGTTGACCGGTGCGACGATCGCGCCAGCTCGCAGACCGCCGTAGACGCCCACCCCGAAGCTGTCGGAGTTGCCGGACAGGACGACGAGGCGGTCACCGGGGAGCACGCCGCGGGAGGCGAGCTCAGCGGCGAGCCGGTCGACGCGGGAGTCGAGCTCGCGGTACGTGGTTGTGCGGCCCTCGAACGTGAGCGCGGGGCGGTCGGGGTAGGTGTGGGCGGTGGTGCGGAGGATTCCGGGGAGGGTGGGCATGTCGACTCCTTTGTCGAGGGCTTGTTCAGCTGGTCGCGGCCGGGTGGTCTAGGCGAGGCGGGAAGCGGGGGCGGTGGGAGTGCGGATGGGTTCGATGGGGAGGTCGTGGGTGCGTGCCAGCTCCATCCACGACTGTGTGGGGCGGGCTGCGAAGGCGCGGGTCAGAGTGTCGTGGTCGGAGCCGATCATCTGGCCGACTGTCGATGCGAAGTGCGGTTCGACGGCGCCGATCGCGATGTGCCCGTCGGCAGTCGCATAGGTCTGGTAGAAGGGCGATCCGCCGCCCAAGTGCGCGCCGGGGGAGGTGAGGCCGTGTCGTGCCATCCCTGCTGCCCAGTGCGCGGCATCGTCGAGTGCCACGCGCTGGACGATGCCGCCCGAAGTGCCCTCCGGGTCCTGCTCTCGCTGACGCAGTCCTGCCAGGACCGCGGTGACGGCGCGCTCGCCTCCCAGGACATCTGCGACGGGGACCGTCGGCATTGTGCCAGGCACTAGAGACCCGTGGGCGGCCTGGTAGGTGAGGTCGTGGCCGGGGACATCGGCGCGGTCGCCGTTGAACCCGACGATCTCGACGTGTACCAGGCCGTGGCGCTCCACGAGTACGGGAAGCCCGAGGGCCGCCGCGGCGCGCGGGCGCATCGAGGTGAGGAGGAGGTGGGCGTCGGCGGCCAGGCTGTCGAGTGCCGCTCTGTCTGCGTCCGCTTTGAGGTCGAGCGTCATGACCTCTTGGTGGGCGGCCAGGTCGCGGTAGTACTCGGGCGCCGCGTGCTGGAGCGGATCGCCGGACGGCGGTTCGACTTTGAGGACACGCGCACCCATCGCGGTCAGGCGGGCTGCGGCGAGTGGGCCCGGCAGGTTGACGGCAAGCGTGATGACCGTGATGCCTGTCAGTGCTGCTGAGTCGTCCACGCTGGCTCCTTGCGGTCGGGCTACGGCGTCGTCACCGTCTTGAACGAATGTATAGAACTTTGAAGAGTTGTTCAATAGGGTGAGTGGCAGGATCTGACAGAGGCCGATGGATCGAAGAGCGTCTAGGGAGGGAGTGCTGTGGCACACGGGGCAACGGTGAAGGATGACCAGGACGTCGAGCATGACCGGGATGGTGACCTCACGCGCCGAGCGCGCATCCGCAATTCGGCGCTCAGCCGATTCGCTGCGCATGGGTTCGCGGGTACGACGTTGCGGGCGATCGCGGAGGACGCGAGTGTGACCGTGGGGCTCATCCCGCACTACTTCGGGTCGAAGGACGGGATGCGGGACGGGGTGGAGCGCTGGATCGTGAGCCTCTTCGCCTCTGCCATCGAGGACGCGGACACGGGGTCTAACGCCGAGGTGGCAGGCACACGCGAGCGCAACGCGGCGGTCGCGCGGATGCTGCGGGAGAACCCGCTGGTCGTCGATTATCTGCGCCGGGAGATCCTGCAGCTGGACGGCGATGGGGCTCTCATCTCACGGCTGGTGCTGCTGACGCGGGAGAGCGTGGACACGATGCGCGAGGCCGGCCAAGCATCGACGGAACGACACCGCGTCGAGCAGGTGGTCGCGGTCATGGTCCGGCAGCTGGGGCAGCTGTTCCTCCAGCCGATGGTCGATCAGATCGTGCAGGAGTTCCCGGAGGGGGAGCGGCCGGAAGCGCTGCCGGAGCTGAGTGTGGGGGTGCAGAAAGCGAGTGAGCGCGCCCTCCGGATCACGCAGTAGGGAAGAAGCGTTCCAGGTAGGCGCTCATTGCAGGATCCTCCGCGTAGACGAACGTGCCACGAATGCCACGTGTGAGGAGCACTTTGTAGATGTTCTGCACGAAGGACAGCAGATCATCGTCGGTGTATGAAATGCCGAGAACCCTGTTGTTCTCCATGCCCTTCGAATCGTGGTAATTCTGGCGGTCGAAGTACATGCGATCGGTTGCAGGATCGTAGCGAAGGTCTCTTCCGATGATGACTCCCGCGTAGTTCAGGTCGTAGCCCTGGATCGTATGGATCGACCCTGCTTCGTTGAGTGAGGTGGGGGAGTTAACCCAGTCGACGAGCCTTCCATTCCACCGGAGTTTCACGTCGCCGATCACGATGTCGAAGTCGGAGGGATCTTTCTTCGTCCTCCATGGCCATGCGTAGCCAGCGAGGATCCGAGACAGTCCTGATTCTTCTTCGCGACGGTGGACCGCACGGATCATCTCCGGCAGGTCGGTGTACAGGCAGAGCTCGTAGTCTCGAAAACTCTTCCGCTCCGTCGGGCGTGCGTGGACGATGTCATCGATGTATCCGATGTAGTTCTCTCCAGCATGGACACGCATCTGAGTTCTCAGTCGGAACTTGCGGCGGAAGGCCTGTGCCTCGAGCTCCAGGTCTGAGAGCAGCGCCTGCGGGAGGTCGCCGGGCCGTATGCTCTGAGCGGCATCGAGCATGAAGATCCGATGCCGAGACTTGGCTTTGATCCAGTCGAGCTGCGTCCGACTCGTGTCATCGAAGCCGAACAGCTTCTCCGTGATCTCGCGGTACTTCGTGTTCTGCGGGCCGGAGGCCTGGTTGGAGCGTTGCGTGAGGCGATGGGCTTCATCGACGATGAGGAGGTCGTATTCTTCCTCGTCGGCGCCGACGTCGAACGGACTGACCACCATCGGAGCGGCGAGCGCGGGGGTTCGCTTGAAGACGTTGCGCACGGTCTTCCGCAAGGATTGTTGTGGCACCACGAACCCGATTCGAAGTCCGTTGAAACGGTCCCTGACATCAGGCGTGAAGAGATCAGCGAAAACGGAATCGCGGTCTGGCTCGTCGTTGTCGGACATACTGGCGATGTCGCGGAGCAGCTTGATGAGGAAGACGGCGACGATCGTCTTGCCTGTGCCCGGCTCACCGCTGATGACCGAGGTGCTGGCCTCCTCTTTATCGAGTGCTTCGAGGATCCCGTCGACGATGTCATGCACCGCGAGCGCCTGATCGGGATTGAGCGCCTTGAACGGAGAGTATTTGAAGAGGTCGGAATTCTCGATCTCTGCCACGGGGCGAGTGAAGAGGCCTTCTTCTCTGAGCTGATCGAACACATCATCGAACCGACGCAAGTACGAGGCGCGGTCGAAGTACTCGGCATCGGTGATGCCCTCGTTCCGATTGATCACTTCTAAGGCGCCGTCGCCCGATAGAAGCCGTATCAGATGCGATTCCAGGTCGAGGCAGACTGACTTGTTGAACCGCTCGTTGAGGACGATGCGCATACAGGTGAGGCCCTGCTTCGCCGGGGAATCGAGGTGTTGCCGCATGCGCGCGACCGCGTTGATCGTCTCGCCGACGTACACCTGTTTGCGGTCGTTCAGCGTGTAGACGACGGGCCAGTTCGTCAGTCGGGCGTCGTCGTTGCGAAATGCGTCGACCTGCTGGGAGTCGAAGGAGAAGCTCCTGACTTCAGAGTCGGTCATATTTATCGCTTCTTCCGAACGACTTCTTGACTGGGTACTTCCGCTCAGTGACGACTGCCTTATCGGAGACCAGCTTATTCGGGTCCAATCCCAGTCTGTCGGCCAGCAGGTACGAGTAGGTCAAGACGTCCGCGAGTTCATCGGCCAGTGCTGCCTCGTCGACAGTGCTGGACCATTGGAAGAGTTCGAGGAGTTCGCCAGCCTCGATACTGATCGACTTCGCGAGATTCTCCGGCGTATGGAAGTTGCTCCAATCGCGGTCGGCTACGTATTGCCGGACTGCGGTCATCGCTTCCTCGTAAGACATATCAGTACGCTACCAAGGCGGCGGCTGGTGAGGTGGCGCGGTTGCAGGAGGTCATAACTATCGTCGCACGCTCGTATGTGCCGCTCCCGGCTATCGAACCGTCGACTGGTGCTCGGCCGGCCGATACGGCAGACGCTGATGCCCTTGCCATGACGAAGCCTGCCGTTTTCGCTGTCAGTATCAAACTGGTGCTGTGTATTCGGGGGCTGTCAGGTCACCTCGGGGATGCTCACCGAGCATTCCACCAGTGCATGGTCGGACAGGATCATCGGATTACGCGAGTTCATCGGCTTGGTTCTCTCCACGTTCCGAGCGGGTGGAGGCACGACGCGGCTCGATGCCCGGCTTCCGCTCGGCAAACGGGCGAATACGCGGTCGATCCGCCGGTTCGCCGTTGCTTTCGAGACGTACGAGTGGCTCTTGATGTCAACTTCCGGACTGATCTCGGTCCAGCCGGTCATTGTCTCCAGGCTTGTCAGGCGGTTGTGGGGTGAGTCCCCCCAGTTGTTCCAATCGCCGCCGATGATGATCTTGCTGTCGGCCCTTCGCGCGAACGTTGTGGCCCACTTGGCCACCGAGCTGTGGTCGACAAAGTTGTTCCGATCCGGGGTGTAGGAGGTCACCACCGCCAACCGTGTCTCGCCCAGCCGGATTACTGCCCCGGCCAGGTCTGCCCAAAGGGTGCCGGCTTTCGTGACGGAGTGGGTGGCCCCGTCGGTTGGGTTAAGACTTTCGTGCACGAGCATGACGACGTGCGGCGAAGCATTCGGTCTCTCCGATGCGCCCCACTCCGCTAGGGAAGTACAGACCATGACGTAGCCCTGGTCTGCCGCAGCCGTTTCCAGCGAGGCGCGGCCGCCCAGGTGGACATCGATGAGACCGAGTATGCCAGGACGTCCCTCGAGAACCTCGGTCAGGATGTGGCTGGTTCGGCTCCGGGCCTGCCGCTCGTTCCTGAGAGCCGGTTTACATTCCAGAACCGTGCAGTCAGTGATGCTCTGGCGGTCATGAGTCCTCCGTCGTTGATGGTGACAGAATTCCACTGTGCCAGGAGGCTCGGACATAGTTCGGGTTAGTTGTGGAGCGCGGGGTCGCAGTAGGTTCTTGATTTCAGTCAAGACTGTCGAGCATCTCTTTGATGAGACGAGGCAGGCGTTGAGGAATCCGAACTCGATCGGCCACCCGAATGCACAGTCGTTGCCGACGGAACCGGTGCCTCGGGAGTGGTCGATGACTGAGTCATCGGCCACGTCCGTGTGGAGGTGATCGAGGGAGGGGCCGCGCGCTCACCACGTAATGGTGGCCAGGGCGAACTTCTTCGGTTCTGCCACTCGGTCGACGCCGACGGTGAACATGTGAGCGGGCCTATCCGCTGACAGACAGTGAAGTGCCCGGCTGAGAGTCCTCAGCCGGGCACTTCGTTGGTCACTCACATGACGCAGGCCATCATCACCACCCGGGGCCGACGAGGATTAGCCACGTGACGATCGCTGCGATGAGACGATGGCGAAGCCCCATCGTATGAGCTGCTCGAACACCTTGTAGCGCTGGCCCTCGGGCGAGTTCGCCATGACCAGAGCCCCGGACACGGCGAACGGGCTGGAGTCGACAACGGAGGAGGAGATCGCGAGGGCGATGAAGGGTCCGATCCTGTTCACGCTGAGAACTGATCGCCGCTCAATCTCAATTACCCGGATCCTGACCTCAAGGACCGTCTGGGGTGAAGTCCAGACGCTTAGGACGAAAGGCGATGAACACGGCGAGAATGACGCCTGCCGTGACGAGAAGGGCGGCCTCCAGGGAGACCAGATCCGCAAGGATCCCTTCGAGGATCGAGGCCAGCGGTCGCGAGCCGACGAAGCCGACCATCCACAGCGCCATCACTCGTCCACGCATCACCTGGGGGACACGCAGCTGGACCAGGTTCATCGCCGAGGTGTTGGCAATCATGAACCCGATACCTGAGACAGCGAATGCGCTCATCGCCGTTGCCGCAGTGGGTGCCAGCGCCACCAGGGTTGTGCCGATGATCATCGCGGCAAGGCCTACCTGAAGGACCCGTGGTTGCCGCGCCGGCCAGCTGAGGAGTCGGTACCCGAAGAATCCCACGACGGCCCCGAGGCCGAATGCGCCGGTGAGCTGACCGACCACATGGGTCCCGCCGCCGAGCTCGTCAGCGATGATCGGGGCGAGCGTGATCGAGGGCTCAGACCCGAACCCGACTGCCGCCACCACGATCAGCAGGAGGAGCATCGTGCGATCGCGTCGCACATAGCTCAGCGCAGCGCGGACCCGGAAGTCGGTGCCGGCTGCTTGCTCCGTTCCAGCAGGTAACGCAGCAAACATAGTCATCACGACGAACAGGGCATGGGCCAATCCCGCGAGTGCGAACGCGAGGGCCGGGCTGTACTGGGCGGCCACGAAGGTCCCTCCGGCAGGACCAGCCACCCGGGCGAGGGTCATGGGGAGGGAGTTCAACGCCATCGCAGTCGGGAACTCGTCGCGGCGAATGAGCAGGGGAATGATCGACTGCTGGGCTGGCCCTCCCACCACGAACCCGAGCCCGGTGATCAGAGTCGCCGCGAGCACGATGACGGCGTCGAGCTGACCTTCGAGGTCACCGCGGACAAAGCAGAAGGCTGCCAACGACCCCGATCCTAGAAAGCAGAGCACCCGGCCCAGGACGATCTGCCGACCGATATTGCCGCGATCGGCCCACGTGCCGCTGAGCGGTGTGAGGAAGATCTGCGGTGCGAACTGGACGACGGAGACGAGGCCGACCCACAGGGCCGATCCGGTGGCCGCATAGACCACGACTGCAGCCACGATGCTGTGGATCCAGATTCCCACCCCACTGATCAGCTTGCCCCAGAAGAGCGCCCCGAACTGCCGGTCGAGGGTCAGGCGCACCGCACCGCGCGGAGGAGTCTGATCCCCTGCAGCGGAGTTCTCCGGGACGCCTCTCATGACTGGACGAACCGCTCGTCGATACTGAAGCTCAGCCGGTGCAGCAGCTCGGCGAGTTTCGTGACATCGTGATCGTCCCAGTCAGCGGTCGCTTCTGCGATGACTTGTCGTCGGCGGACGGTCGCCTGCTCGAGGACCGCGTCACCTTGCGCACTGAGGCTTAGCCGCGTGTGGCGTTTGTCATCACCGCACACTGACTTCACCAGCAGGGAGCCCTTGACCGTGTTGTCTATCAACCGGCTCGCAGTCGAGTGCTTCACGCCGAGTTCCGCGGCCACCCGCCCGATCGACGGGCCGCCGTCGTCGGTTGTCAATCGCGCGACCGCACGGAGCACTCGCACCGAAGCGATCCCGCCGTCAAAGCCCAGGCCGTCCAGAATCCACCTGTGATACGACGGGCGCTGAGTCGCGATCCGAAAGCTGTGTATCGCGTCGTCAAGCGCATGCAGATTCTTCGCGTCCATATCTATATGTGTAGCACATGCATATATGGGGGCGACATGATCAGGAGTCACGATCACCGCTGAGAATCAGATCGTCCAACGCCGTCGATGGGACCGCGATCCATCCTTCGACCCGGGCTGCTGAACGTGCCTCTGGCGGCGGTGCGTGCGTGAGTCCCAGGTAGTGCGCCCGCGCGATGAGGGCTGAGACCGAAGCGTCGAACGCATCATCGGATCGTTCTATGAGTCGCATGTGTTCGTCGCTTACGTCGAGCCAGGGAGCGCGTGCGGTGAGTTTCTCGAGCGCGCGGCGACGGAGTGCTGCAGTCGTCTTGTAGCCGCGTACTACGACCTCCCACTGACGCAGCGCCACGGCCGGGTACACCTCCACGACTCGGCCGGCACCGGAGCGGTCCACCGGCTCATCATCGCGGGCGAACACGTCGAGTAGTTCGGCGCACCGCATAGCGGTGAGGCCGAGCCGGTCCGTCGCGACGCTCAGCGGGCGCTGGCCGGTGAGCTCACGGACGAACCGGTCAGTGTGCCGGTAAGCGAGTCGCCTACGCCAGTCGAGTCCCGACTCGTCGCGTTCTGGCAGTCGCCCTGCGGCATGGGCGGTGAGGAACTCTACGAACTCGATCGGCCAGCCGAAGGCACAGTCGATGCCGACGGAACCGGCGCCTCGGGAGCGGTCGATGACTGTCTCATCGTCCACGTCCACCTGGAGGTGGTCGAGTGAGGCACCGCCTGCGTGCCACGAGATGGTGGCCAGCGCCGTCTTCTTAGGCTCTGCCGCGAGGTCGACGCCGACGGTGAACATGTATGCGAGCGTATCCGCTGACAGGCAGCGAAGTGCCCGGCTGAGAGTCCTCAGCCGGGCGCTTCGTCGGTCACTCACATGACGCTGACCATCATCACCACCCGGGAAGGACGAACAGTATCCAGGTGATGATCGGTGCGAGGACGACCATGGTGAAGCCCCACCGCATGAGCTGCTTGAACACCTTGTCGCGCTGGTCTTCCGGCGAGTTCGCCACGATGAGAGCACCGGAGGTGGAGAACGGGCTGGAGTCGACGACGGAGGAGGAGATCGCGAGGGCGATGATGAGCCCGATCTCGCTCACGCTGCCGGTCAGCAGGAACGGCACTGCCAGCGGGATGAGTGCACCCAGGATGCCGGTGGTCGACGCGAATGCGGAGACGACCGCTCCGATGAGGCAGATGAGGAGAGCGGCGAACAGCGGTGCGCCCATGCCGGCGACCTGGTCTCCGAGCCAATCGATCGTGCCCAGTCGCTGCAGCAGTCCCACATAGGTGACGATGCCGCAGATGAGCAGCACGGTCGGCCAGGCGATCTTGCTGACCGCGCCCTTGCTCACCTTGGGGGAGAACAGGGAGATGATCACGGCGATGCAGATCGCGGTGAATCCCACGTCCTGGTTGAGCGGCGGCACGACCATCACGGCCAGCACGATGAGGCCGACGAGCGTGATGATGCGGTTGCGGTCCAGAGTGGTGACCGGCTCGTCCGCGTCCTCATCCTTGACCATCGTCGTCTGCACGGATCGACGAGCCGCACGGCGACCCGCATCATCGCGAGGCGCATCCGGCATCTTCGCGCCGCGGACACCGGATCCGGCACTGGAATCCTCCAGACCGTCACCGCGATCCCTCTTGCCCAGCAGATCGCGTCCGCCGAACAGGAAGAAGCAGACCAGGCCCAGGACGACGTTGAAGGCGAAGGAGGCGAGGAACAGCAGGATCGGGCTGCCCGGCAGGTCATTGCGCTCGACGACCTGGTTGGTGATCGTGCCGAAGATGCTCAAGGGGGAGAAGCCGCCGGCGGTGGCGCCGTTGATGACCATGAGGCCCATGAGGAGCGGCTTGATGCCGTACTGCCGTGCGAAGCCCATACCCATCGGGGCGATGATCGCGACAGCCGCCGGGACGACGGCGCCGAACCCGGTGAGGATCCCCGTGACGATGAAGAACACCCAGGGGATGAGCGCGACTCTGCCGCCCACCGCCTTGACCATCGCATGGACCATCCAGTCCACGGTCCCGTTGTCCTTTGCCAAGGCGAAGAGATAGGTGACGCCTACGAGGATGAGGAAGAGGTCGGCAGGGAAGCCGGATAAGAGAGTGTCGACGTCCTCGCCCAGCACGAAGGTGCCGAACAGGAACGTCGCCATGAGCGCCAGGGCGCCCATGTGGACGGACGTGAAGGTGGCGACGACGAACAACGCCACCAGGACGTGGGATTCACCGCGGTCCGGAGTTCCAGGAGCTCTTCTCCCACGTGCTCGCAGGCATGGGCGACGTCTTCGGCGCCGCCAACCAGGTCGTCATCTACCCGGCGACGGGCACGGGCGCGTGGGAAGCCGCGCTGGTCAACACGCTCAACGCCGGCGACGAGGTCCTCTTCTTCGAGACGGGTCACTTCTCCACGCTGTGGACCGGGCTCGCAGAGAAGTGGGGCCTCAAGCCCACCGTCGTCCCCGGCGACTGGCGCACGGGCGCGGATCCGGACAAGGTCCGCGAGGTGCTGGCCGAGGACACCGCGCACCGCTTCAAGGCCATCTGCGTGGTCCACAACGAGACCTCGACCGGCGTCACGAGCCGGATCCCGGAGATCCGCCGCGCGATCGACGAGTCCGGCCACCCGGCACTCTTCATGGTCGACACGATCTCCTCGCTGGGCTCCGTCGACTACCGCCACGACGAGTGGGGCGTCGACGTCACGGTGTCCGGCTCGCAGAAGGGGCTCATGCTCCCGCCCGGCATCTCGTTCAACGCGGTCAGCCAGAAGGCTCTCGACGCACACAAGGACTCCACACTGCCCAAGTCCTTCTGGGACTGGACGGAGATGCTCGCTTCGGGCAAGAACGGCCAGACGCCGTACACCCCGAACACCAACCTGCTCTACGGGCTGAAGGAAGCGCTGCGGATGCTGAACGAGGAGGGCATGGACAACGTCTTCGCCCGCCACCTCCGCTTCGCTGCAGCCACCCGCGCCGCGGTCCAGGGATGGGGCCTCGAAGTGCTGTGCACCAACGAGAACGAGCACTCGCCCGTCCTCACCGCCGTCGTCATGCCCGAAGGCCACGACGCGGACGAACTGCGCACAGTCATCCTGGAGAAGTTCAACATGTCGCTGGGCGCCGGCCTGTCCAAGCTCAAGGGCACGGTCTTCCGCATCGGCCACCTGGGCGATCTCAGTGACCTGTCGCTGGCGGGCACGCTCGCCGGTGTCCAGATGGGCCTCCAGCTGGCCGGCGTCCCGATCAAGCAGGGCGGCCTCGAAGCGGCCCTCGACGTCCTCAAGGACAAGTGACCCCATCATGAGCAGCTTCATCGCAGACCTCACCCGCAGCATCGAAGGCACCGTCGACACATCCGACCGCCGCCGGGCCGAATACGCGGTGGACGCCTCGAACTACCGCGTCGTCCCGCAGGTCGTTGCCTTCCCCAAGACGACCCAGGACGTCGTGTCCCTCCTCGACGTGGCCCGCAGCCACAAGGTGCCGATCACCTCGCGCGGCGGCGGTACCTCGCAGGCGGGCAACGCGATCGGCACCGGCCTCGTCATCGACTTCTCCCGCCACCTCAACCGGGTGCTGGAGATCGATCCGACCACGAAGACCGCGCGGGTCGAACCGGGCGTCCTCATGAGCGAGCTGCAGAAGGCCGGCAGCCCGCACGGCCTGCGGTTCGGACCGGACCCGTCGACGAAGAACCGCGCGACGATCGCGGGAATGATCGGCAACAACTCGTGCGGTCCGCACGCCATCTCCTACGGCCGCACCGTCGACGTCACGGTGCAGATGGACGTCATCGACGGCATGGGTCGACAGTTCACAGCCAGCCAGGGCCTCGACCCCGTTCCGGGCCTGAGCCAGCTGGCCGCGAAGCACCTGGCCGTCATCCGCACGGAGTTCGGTCGCTTCAGCCGCCAGGCGTCGGCCTACGCGCTGCAGCACCTGCTGACGGAGAACAAGCCGAACCTCGCGAAGTTCCTCGTCGGCAGCGAGGGCACGCTCGCGACGATCACGGAGGCGACCGTCTCCCTGGGTGACGTCCCGAACTCCCCGACGGTGCTGGCGCTGGGCTACCCGGACATGTTCCAGGCAGCCGACGCCGTCCCGCGTGTCCTGCCGCACAAACCCCTCGCGGTCGAGGGCATCGACTCCCGCCTCATGGACATGGTCCGCGCGGCTAAGGGCCCGGGCGCCGTTCCGGAGCTGCCGGCAGGAGCCGGCTGGCTGCTGATCGAGGTGGGTGGGGCCTCGGCGGCGGAGGCCGTGGCCAACGCCCAGGCGATCGCGGACGACTCCGGCACCGACGCCTACCGCATCATCCCCGCAGGCAAGGAGGCCTCCACCCTGTGGGGCATCCGCGCCGACGCCGGCGGGCTGGCCGGCCGCACCGCCACGGGCGATCCGGCCTGGACCGGCTGGGAGGACGCCGCCGTCCCGCCCGAGGTCCTGGGCGACTACCTGCGCGAGCAGGACGACCTCATGCAGTCCTACGGGGTCACCGGCATGCCGTACGGGCACTTCGGTGACGGCTGCGTCCACATGCGCACCGATTTCCCCTTCGACCAGCCCGATGGCACGGAGATCTTCCGCAGCTTCCTCATGGACGCAGGTCGCCTGGTCGCCCGCTACGGGGGATCGGCCTCGGGCGAGCACGGCGACGGTCGCGCCCGCTCGGAGCTGCTGGAGCTGCAGCACTCGGATGAGGCGATCACCGCGCTCGAGGAGGTCAAGCGGCTCTTCGACCCGGAGAACCTCCTGAACCCCGGCGTCATCGTCGACCCGCTTCCGCTCGATCAGGACCTGCGGCGTCCGCAGGCGATCTCGATCGGCCAGACGCCCGGCGGATTCTCCTTCTCCCACGACAAGGGCAGCTTCACCAACGCCGTTCACCGGTGCGTGGGCGTGGGCAAGTGCCGGGCCGACACCTCGGGGTCCGGCGGGTTCATGTGCCCGTCCTACCTGGCGACCCAGGATGAGAAGGATTCGACGCGCGGCAGGGCCCGCGTCCTGCAGGAGGTCACCAACGGCGGCCTCATCGACGATTGGAACAGCCAGGCGGTCCACGACTCGCTCGACATGTGCCTCAGCTGCAAGGCGTGCGGCAGCGACTGCCCGGCCGGCGTGGACATGGCGCAGTACAAGTCGGAGGTCCTCCACCGCACGTACAAGGGCAAGGTGCGGCCGATCACGCACTACTCCCTGGGTTGGCTGCCGCTGTGGGGGCGCGCACTGACCGCGGTGCCGGGGGTGACGACGCTGGCGAATGCCGCGCTGTCCTTCCGACCGCTGGCTAAGCTGGTGCTGGCCGGCGGCGGGATGGACACCCGGCGCGGGATGGTCGAGTTCAACACGCAGCGCTTCTCCCGGTGGGCGAAGAAGAACGTGGCGAGCGGCGCTGACGTGCGTGATGAACTGGTGCGCGATGAGTACGTGAAGACAGGCGAGGTGCGGCGCGGGTCGCGGCCGCAGGTGCTGCTGTGGGCGGACTCGTTCTCCGAGTACCTGTCCGATGCGGGTGCGCGGGCGACGGTGGAGGTGCTCGAGGCGGCTGGCTTCGAGGTGCTGCTGCCGGAATCGCAGGCGTGCTGCGGACTGACGCTGATCTCCACGGGACAGCTGGATGCGGCCCGAGGCCGGCTCACGAACACGATGGAGGTGCTGGCGCCGTACGCGCAGAAGGGCATCCCGATCGTGGGGATCGAGCCCAGCTGCACCGCCGTGCTGCGCAGCGACCTGGTGGATCTGTTCCCGGAGGACGCGCGCGCGAAGGCGATCGCTGCTCGCACCCGGACCGTCGCCGAGGTCCTGGTCGAGACCGAGATCGCGGTGCCGGATCTGACGGGCAAGACGATCGTGGTGCAGCCGCACTGCCATCAGTACTCGGTGATGGGCTTCGGGGCGGACAGCACGCTGCTTGCGCGTACGGGTGCGACGGTGCGTGAGCTGGCCGGCTGCTGCGGTCTGGCGGGCAACTTCGGGATGGAGGCCGGGCACTACGAGGTCTCGGTCGCTGTTGCGGAGAATGCTTTGCTGCCGGCTTTGCGTGATGCGCCGGAGGACTCGATCTACCTGGCTGATGGGTATTCGTGCCGGACGCAGGCGAGCGACCTGACTGATGTGCAGGGCGTGACGCTGGCGCAGCTGCTCACGGGTGTGGGCGCCGAGGGCGGGTACACGGCGCGGGCGACGAAGTTGCCGGACTCGCCGAAGATCGCGGAGACGGCGCGGGTCGCGGAGGTTGCGGGGGTCTGAGGGGTCTGACGGGGCTGAGGGGCGCGAGAGCGTTTCTGTCTTGCTCTTATGCCCATCGATACTCGAATTCGGGCCGCCCGGGTGTCCCGTGTCGCGCTTCCTTGATGACCTGCTTGGTATTCGCCAGGTGCTCAAGGTACCGACGCACGGTCACGCGGGACAGGTCGAGCTGCTGCCCGACCTCAGTGGCCGACACCGCGCCGTCTGACGTCTGCACCTCGGACGACACCGCCCGCAGCGTCTCCTCGATGAGCCCCTTGGGAAGACGCGTCTTCGGCGAAGCGCGCAGTGCGCTGAAGGCATCGTCGACCGTGGCCTGGGTCGCCTGATCCCCGCTGCGTGCGAGGTTCAACCGGAACTCGCGCTGGTTCTCGAGCTTCTCCCGGAAGGCCGCGAAGGTGAACGGCTTGATGAGGTACAGCGTGATGCCCGATGACAGCGCACTCTTGATCACCTGCAAGTGGCGCACAGCCGTGACGGCGATGATGTTCGCATCGTGACTGCTGCGGTTGATCCGTCGAGCCACTTCCAGCCCATGTGAGTCCGTGAGATTCATATCCAGCAGCACGATGTCGACCGGGTCGCCGGCTGCAGCCGACGCATTCATGCGCTCAAGAACGTCTGCGCCGCTCAGGCAGATGTCAGCGACGACGAATCCTGGCACGCGGCGGACGTAATCGGCGTGTGCTTCGGCCGTCATCGGGTCGTCTTCGACGATGAGTACCCGCAGAGTCTGCTCATTGCCCATCCGTCGCTCCTTCGGTCAGCGGAAGCACCACGGTGAAGATCGCTCCACCATCCGAGTCGACGGTGAGTTCTCCTCTCAGCCTCGTGACTGCCTGACGCACGAGCACCAGCCCGAATCCGCGTCCCGGGCGGTGCGGCTGCTCCGTCTTCTCCTTCTCCGTCGCACCCAGGTGGAAGATCGTCTCGATCTCCTCCTCGGCGATTCCCTGCCCCGAATCCGCGATCGTCATGATGAGCTCGCCGTCAGCAGCCGTGAAATCCGCCCACACGTGCCGTTCCTCTGATGCTGATGCCGCATCGAAGGCGTTGTCGAGGAGGTTCCCGGCCACCGTGACCAGGTCGCGCGCATCCAGACTGCCGGGCGGGACCTCTCCCGAACCGGTGAGAGTCAGCTGGAGCCCCCGTTCATTGGCCTGAGCGGCCTTCCCGATCATCAGTGCCGTGATGAACGGTTCGTCGACTGAGTCGACGAACGCGTCTGTGAGCTTCTGCGATTCCTGCCGGTCCTGCACGGCGAAGGCCAGCGCTTCGTGTTCGCGCCCGCGTTCGATGAGGCTGGCCAGGGTGTGCATCCGATTGGCGTGCTCGTGCGTCTGTGCGCGCAGGGCCTCGGACAGAGTGCGCATCGTCTCCAGCTCACCGGTGAGCTCCTGGAAGTCAGTGCGATCCCGCAGCGTGGCCACCGCCCCGTCGACACCTCCGTCGATGGCGTGGCCGTGATCCGGCTCGCTCGCCCTGTTCTGATTGATGACCAGCACGCGGTCACGGGTCAGGTGGACCTCGTCGAGGGCATCACGCCCGGACGACAGAAGTGTGCGCACCGATTCCGGCAGTGCCACCGCTGGCAGGGGGACCGGCCGCCGATCGTCGGCCGGAGGAAGGTCGAGCAGCGTGGCGGCCTCATCGTTGTACAGGACCATTCGACCCTCGTCATCGACGAGGATGATCCCCTCACGGAGCGAATGCAGCGCAGAGTTGTAGAACGCGAAGAGCCGTCTGAGCTGCGCCGTGCCGTAACCGAGCGTCGCGCGCCGCAGATACCGGCTGAGCTGCCACGACCCGTACCCGCCCAGGAGCATCGCGCCGAAGGCGATCGTGATGATCTGCGGCAATGAACCCGCTTGTGCCACAGACAGGGTCTCGAGTGTGACGCCGACTGCGACCATGGCCACGACGGTGTCGGAAGAGCTGTCGAAGACCGGGACGATCGCCCGCACGGACGGGCCGAGTGTGCCTGTGTACTCCTCGAGGAGAGTGCCGCCGTCCAGCGCCGCGTCGACGCTGCCGATGTACGACTTGCCCAGCTGTTCGGGGTCCGGGTGTGTGAACCGCGTGCGGTCGCGATCCATGATCGTGATGAAGTCGACGTCGGCTTCTGACATGAGTGTCAATGCGTAGGGCTGGAGCTGAGCCGAAGGATCGTCGGATTCGACCGCCTCTGCGACGAGGGGAGTGTGGGCGATGGTCTGCGCGAGGCTGAGCACACGGTCGGACGCGGCGGCGTATGTGGAGTTCACCGTCCTGCTGTAGGTGGTGACGCTGAGCGCTATGCAGATGACGACGATGAGGGCGAGCTGCACGAAGAACAGCTGACGGGCGAGGGAACCGTCCCAGGGCCTTCGTCGCTTCCTGATCGCTGCGGCCGCACCCATCGCACACCTCCCCCTTCTGACCCGTCAGACGCTCTCGCGGGCACCGCGCGATCTGCTTGCCCGCCGGAGTCCACGACCATTATGAACGCAACCGTGACAGCACAGCCGTCGTTTGCGACTCTGTTCCGGATACCAACCCGGTGTTACTGCGATCACACCTCATGCGGTGGTCGCGGTGCCCGCTGCCAGTCCATTCCGCTCGAAGAAGAGACGGCGACGAGAAAGGTCACCAACGATGGTCACCCCGAAGAGCAACACGTACATCACCCCGGTCGAGGAGATCGAGGGCGACCTGCACGAGGGTCGTGGCCGCATCGGCACGATCGCAGGTATCAAATGGCCGTACTTCCTCCTGCTGATCGTCGTCCTCATCGTGGCGGGATACCTGGGTGCTCTGCCGGATGAGATGGTGTCAGGATTCGCCATCACCATGCTGCTGGGAGGGTTCCTCTGGTGGCTGGGCAGCATCATCCCGGTGATCAGGGACTACGGCGCACCCACGGTCTTCTGTGTGGTCCTGCCGGCGATCTTCGCCGGTATGAATCTGCTTCCGGACTCGCTGGTCGAGGTCGCCACGAACTTCACCAGCGGATACGGCTTCATCAACTTCTACATCTCCGCTCTGATCGCGGGAAGCATCCTCGGTATGCCCAGGAAGCTGCTCATCTCAGCCGGAGCCCGGTACGGTGTGCCGCTCCTGGGCATGGTCGTCATCGTCCTCGCGAGCATCGGCGGACTCTCAGCACTGGTGGGACGAGGGTTCTTCGACGGCATCTTCTTCATCGCCGCACCGATCATCGGCGGAGGTGTCGGTGCCGGAGCCGTCCCGATGTCGGAGATGTACGCCGCCCAGATGGGGATCGACTCGGGTGAGGCCCTGTCGCAGATCATCCCGGCTGTGATCATCGGAAACATCTGCACCATCATCATCGCGGGGGTCTACAACGGCCTGGGAAAGAACGGCCGCCAGCTGTTCCAAGGTTTCAATGGTGAAGGAAACCTGCTGCGGGTCGCGGGGGACGAGGCGAACTACAAGATGCCGGAGCGCTCTATCGGTGGGCGGTTCAACGTCCTCATCGTCGGAGTCATCTTCGCGGCGACGCTCTACATTCTGGGCCAGGTCATCGGGCACTTCGTTCCGGCGATCCATCCGTATGCGTGGACGATTCTCGCCGCGGCATTCATCAAGATCTTCGGTCTGCTGCCGCAGACGTACGAGGACGCAGCATCCGGCTGGTTCTCCTTCGTCGCCGCAGCGTGGACACCGGCTCTTCTCGTGGGGATCAGCTTCGCGTACATCGACCTGAGCGCGGTGCTGGCCCTGATCTCCGACCCGATGTACCTCGTTCTGGTCCTCTGCACCGTGATCATCGCCGCGATCGCTGCAGGCGTTCTCGGCTATCTGGTCAAGATGTACTACATCGAATCGTCGATCTGCGTGGGTCTGGGCATGACCGATATGGGAGGCACCGGCGACGTCGCGGTGCTGTCAGCCGCCAACAGGTTCGAACTCATGCCGTTCATGCAGATCTCCAGTCGACTGGGCGGTGCCGTGGTGCTCCTGATCCTGTCGTTCCTTCTGCCCTTCGTCTGAGCCTGGTGTAAACGCTCGTAGGGGCAGTGTCGGTGGCCGGGCACTACGAGGTCTCGGTCGCCGTCGCGGAGAGCGCGCTGCTGCCGGCAGCGCGCGATGCGCCGGAGATCGCGGAGACGGAGCGGATCGCGGAGGTTGCTGGGGTGTGAGAGATGTGAAGCAGAGAAGCCGCGGCACTGGTCGAGTGTCGCGGCTTCTCGCTTTCCTGGCCGAGCGTTGATGTTCCGTGGTGCGGGCTACTTCGACGCCCCTCGGTCAAACCAGCCGTCGATCTCTTCGTGCGTCTTGACCCGCCTGCGTTCGCTGGCATCGATTTCACTCCAGCGGCGCTGGTAGTCCGCGCGCTCCCTGCTCCTTCTAAGCTCTTCCTTGGCACGTTCTCGCTCGGCGTTCTGCTTCATCGTCATATCTGCCAGGCGCGTTCGGGCGGCATCAGTGGCCGCTTCCGCTTGCGCATCACGCAGCTTCTGCAGCGCGTGCATTCTTCCGCGCTGGACCTCGATCTCTTCCTGCAGCGTGCGTTCGCGCGGATCGTCGGGGGAGAGGTTCTTGTGAAGGGCGACCCCATCTGAGATGTGCGCTCCCAGTGCTTGGATTTCGGAGCCAGACAGCATCCAAGCGACGATGAGGTCGTGAACGCTGGGATCCGATTTCGCCTCGTCCCACTCACTCGGCACGCGCTCGGTTCGGACCTTTGCTGTGCCGAGCCAGTCCTCGACTGCGTGAACGGTTCTGATATAGCGCTGACGGCGAGCCTCGAGCGCAAAGAGCGTTGGAATCCCGATCGCGGATAGAACGAGGAGTACGAGCCCCAGTGGTGTAGCCGCCAGTTGAACAATGCCACCGACGAAAACGCCGATCAGCAGCACAGCTAGGACTATGCCGAAGACGCCAAGGTGGAATAGCCCCACAAAGACGGCGGCGACAACGACAAGGATCGCGAGGATCCACCCAGTGAAGAGCGGGCCGGATTCTGACCTGTCCGGGACCAGGCCGTCGCTGACCGTGGGCCGCAACTGTGCCGTCGCCGTTCGTGGCTCATCGCCACTTTGTGTCGCGACGGACCAGTTGATCCATGACACTCCGTCGATGAGCGCTTTCACCTGCTCGTCGCTGATTGACCCTGCGCTAGCAGGCCTTGCCTTGGCCTTGATCTTGGGTCTCGTGTCGAAGGTGGCGGCTCGGGAGAATACCGGAGCGGTTGCTCCGAATCCGTTCTCGGGTGCTGTGGAGACGCGGCGGAACTTCTGCGAGGGAGCTTTCAGGACCGAGTTTGCAAGTCCCCTATCTATACGCGGCTGACCCAGCGTGTTCAGAAGTTGATACAACGACTTGCGCGACGTCGTAGACATGAACCCTCTCGAGTAGGTCCGTGGCGGAGGCGGCTTCATCGTGGAGGACCGGTATTTTGCGTTGTCTGCGATGCGCCCATGCGGATGACGGGGTCATCATATCGCGCACAAGGTGCGATACTCGAATAGTGCCACTGTGATACTGCTTGCGTTGAACTCGGTGGCAGGCTGTTGGCGAAGGTAGCGCTATATGGGCTTTCTCTCGCCTGCGCGGAGGTCATTCTGTTGGACAGGGGATGTCCCCGGCGAGTAGTGAGCTTATACAGGGGTGCGACTCCGTCTGGCCAGCCATCGTGCGGAGTTCTCGGTCGCGCCGGGGAGCCCCTCGAGGAACTCGTGGGCGAAGGAGTCGTGGCCGTGCTCGTCGATCGCTCGAAGTGCCTCGGTGAGATCGCCTGAGAGCACCGCGGCACGCAGATCTCGGTGACGAGTGACGTTTTCAGCGGGAGTCTCCTCTGCCGCGAGCTTCCGCAGGTTGAGGGACATGCAAAGCTTCACCTGCATCGTGATCTGGGTGTAGCTCGCGATGATCCGCGCATTCCCGCAGAGACGGACCAGCTCCGTGTGGAACTCGTAGCTGGCCTGGATGCGTCCGTACTGATTTTCGCCGTCTTCGAATTCGTGGGCCAGCTGCGCCAGCGCTGCGTCGAGACGTGAGGTGTCGACTGTGGTCACATCATCCGTGTAGCGGTAGAGATGCTCGACGGCCATCCGCTCCAGGCCCTCTCGGAACGTGAGGATCTCGAACACGTCGTTCTGAGTGAGCCCGGCGACGCGCACGCCTGCGCGCGGGCGACGCACGACGAGGCCGGAGCCCTCGAGGATCCGCAGCCCCTCGCGCACGGGAGCGCGGGAGACTCCCAGCCGTTCGCACAGATGCTCCTCGACGAGTCGCTCGTCGGGTCGGAGCTCGCCTCGGAACACGAGCTCGCTGATGCGGCCTGCTGCCAGCTCCGCCAGGCTGGGGCTCTCGATGAGGGAGTCGCCGGTGAGTGCTCCTGCTGTCATGGGTCCTCCTCGTTGCACGCCGCCGTCCGCACTGTCTCAGGGGGAGATGTACCGGGTGTGCGTGGCACCTGATGCTGGACTATTGTAGACAATCGACAGTGGCGCAGCACACAGTGAGGTGGAGAATGTCCGACGACTCAACAGGTTCGAACGCGACGACGGGGGACAACTCGGCCGGCACCTCGGCGGGGCCGCTATCCGGGATCACCGTTCTGGAGATCGGCGTCTTCATCGCCGGCCCCTACGCCACGATGCAGCTCGCGGACATGGGCGCGCGCGTCATCAAGATCGAGACGCCGGGCAGCGGTGACTCGCTGCGCGCCTCGGGACCGTTCATCGACGGGCACTCGAGCCCGTTCATCCGCTTGAACCGGAACAAGGAATCGATTGTCCTCGACCTGAAGTCCGACGACGGACGCGCTTCGCTCCGCACTCTGCTGAGCGAAGCCGATGTCCTCGTGGAGAACCTGCGCCCCGGTTCGCTGAAGAAGATGGGCTTCGGCTACGACGACCTCAAGGAGGAGTTCCCGGGACTGGTGTACGCCTCGGCGTCGGGGTGGGGCCAGGACGGCCCGCTGTCACCACTGGCCGGCCTCGACATCATGGCGCAGGCGCGGTCGGGACTAATGAGCATCACCGGGTTCCCCGACCAGCCACCGGCGAAGGTGGGCGTCCCGATCGCCGACCTGACGACAGCGCTCTACATGGCGATGGGCATCGTGTCCGCGTTGTACGAGCGGAAGGAATCGGGACAGGGGCAGTACCTGGACGTGTCTCTGTTCGAATCGGCGGTGTCGCTGGCGGTGTGGGAAGCCGGCAGCTATTTCGGCACGGGCGCGGTGAATCGTCCGAACGGCTCCGCGCACCAGGCGCAGGCGCCGTACCAGGCGGTCATGGCGAAGGATGGCCACGTGACGATCGGCGCGAACACGCCGGCGACGTGGACGCGGTTCTGCCAGGCGTTTGATCTGGCTGATCTGCAGGACCGCCCGAAGTTTCAGGAGCCCGCACTGCGGATGGAGAACCGGGAGGCGCTCATCGCGGTCATCGAGGACCGGTTCCGGGAGCGGACCGTCGACGAGGTCGTCGAGGAGATGAACCGTGTGGGTGTTCCGGTCGCTCCGATCAACGACTACGCGCAGGTCTTCACCGACGAGCACCTGAAGGCGCGGGACTACGTCTGGACGTCGCAGCATCCGGAGCTGGGGGAGGTGGCGCAGCTGGGGAACCCGATGCGATTCTCCAGGTCCGCGATGACGCAGGGCAATGCCGGTCCCGCACTGGGCGCGGACACCGATCGGGTGCTGGCGGAGATCGCTGGGAAGACTGCCGATTCGAAAGAGGACTGAGGATGACCGACCACCTGCTCACGGAGGTCCGCGGCGCCGCGCTCCACGTGACGTTCAACCGTCCCGAAGCGCGCAACGCGATGACATTCGAGATGTACCAGGGACTGGCCGAGGCGTGTGAGCGCGTGGATGCTGATGCCGCGCTGCGAGTGCTGGTCCTGCGCGGGGCCGGTGGGCGGGCGTTCGTCGCCGGGACAGACATCGCCCAGTTCCGGGGCTTCACCGGCGAGGACGGCATCGAGTACGAGAAGAAGATCGACGAAGTGCTGGGCACGTTGGCGGCCGTGGACAAGCCGGTCATCGCGGTGATCGACGGTCACTGCGTGGGCGGGGGACTGGGGATCGCCAGCTGCGCAGATGTCCGTGTGGCGTCGCCGAATGCGTCGTTCTCCGTGCCGATCGCGAAGACGCTGGGCAACACACTGTCGGCGAACACTCTGCGGAGGCTGGTGCGGGCGTTCGGGGAGCCTCGGACGGCGTCGATGCTGCTGACCGCGCGACGCGTCGATGCGCAGGAGGCGCTGCTGAGCGGATTCCTCACGGACGTCGCTGAGGACCTGGATGAGGCTGCGGAGACGCTCGTGGAGCGTGTCGCTGGTGGGGCGCCGCTGACGCAGTGGTCGATCAAGGAGAACCTGCGGCGGCTGCAGGCCGGGGGAGAGGTCGACGACGCGGACGTCGTGTCTGCGGTCTATGGCAGCGAGGACTTCGCTGCGGCCGTGGAGGCGTTCCTGTCGAAGACTCCGATGGAGTGGACGGGGAAGTAGGCGCAGTTGTGCGGAAGGGGGCCTCAGTCGGTGCAGAGGCCCCCTTCGGCGTCCTACTCGGAAAGCTGCGTCGTGGAACCGAGGGTGTGCCAGGCGCGGCTGTGGTAGACGAGCGGGGGCTCGGTGTCCCTCTGCGGATCCGCGTGCTGTCCACCGATCTCGTCGCCTTCGACCATGAAGAGAGTGGCGCCCTTGGCCGGCAGCGTTCCGATGACCCGACCGCGGATCCAGGCTGCGGCGTCGCGGAAGACGACCTCGCCGGTGGGCAGGCGGTCCCAGAGGCTGGTGTCGGCGAAGCGGTCGATCCCGCTGGTGGCGCCGAGCTTCGCGAGGTGGACCTGATGGGCGCTCAGCAGGTGGACGACCACGGCGGAGGAGCGCAGCAGAGCAGGGGTGCTCGAGGCGCGGCCGGAGGCGGAGAACGCGACGGTGGGAGGGTTCGCGTCGACTGAGCACACCGATGTAGCCGTCATCGCGACAGGCCCGTCGCCGGGATCGGCAGTGACCAGGGCGACGCCCGCCGGGTGATTGCGGAAGGCGGCGACGAACTGGTCCGTCAGTGTGCCGTGGGTCGGTGCGGTCTGTGTCAGCGCTGCAGCCATGATGGGTCCAATCGTCTCGAATCGTGCCACGTCGGCTCTTGTCTGCACGCTAGGGAATGCGAACGTGACCCACGCGACAGCGTGCAATCTATGAACACGAAACGTCATATGACGACATGACGGGTGCGTGTGGGAAGAGACCTGCGCGCAGTCGGGTCTCCTCGCCGCGGTGGATTCGTGGAATATTTGGGGGCGGACTATGCGGGATCGCATACCCGAGGGAAGGAGTGCACCATGCCGGCAGCAGAGCCTCGCGCAGACGAGTACGGACGCCCCATCGGGCCCCCACTGCCTGAGTGGGCGCCTGCGAGCCGTCCCGGGCCTGTGACC
Source organism: Brevibacterium sp. Mu109 (assembly GCF_900169375.1). NCBI lineage: Bacteria > Bacillati > Actinomycetota > Actinomycetes > Micrococcales > Brevibacteriaceae > Brevibacterium > Brevibacterium sp. Mu109. Next base: position 50,550 of record NZ_FXZF01000018.1, on the reverse strand, counting down.
CTGGAGGGACGGTACTGCCGCATCGAGCCACTCGATCCCGCACGTCATGCGGACCAGCTGTTCGCCGAGTTCGCGAAGACGGATCCGGGGGACTGGACGTATATGTCGGTGGGTCCGTTCGACACGCGTGAGGCATACCGGGAATGGGCGGAGGGCGCTGCGGCCAGCACTGATCCGCGCTTCTACGTCGTCATCGACAGTAAGTCCGGCGACGCGCTGGGGACCGCGTCGCTCATGCGGCAGGACCCGGCGAACGGCGTCGTCGAGATCGGCAACATCATGTACTCGCGCAGGGTGCAGCGGACGCCGATTGCCACAGAGGCGCAGTACCTCGTGATGCAGTACGTCTTCGACGAGCTCGGCTGCCGTCGCTATGAGTGGAAGTGCGACAGTCTCAATGAACCGTCACGCAGGGCGGCAGCACGCTTGGGCTTCACCTATGAGGGCACGTTCCGCCAGGCAGTGGTCTACAAGGGGCGCAGTCGGGACACTGCGTGGTTCTCCATCATCGACGGTGAGTGGCCGCGGATGCGGGACACGTTCGAAGCGTGGCTGGAGCCGGAGAACTTCGATGCGGAAGGTCGGCAGAAGCGGTCGTTGAGCAGAAGCGGCCGTTGAAGCAGTCAGTGAGTTGAGCAGTCAGTGACCAGTGCATGGACGAGTCGGTCCGCTCGGGTCAGCGTGCAGCCGCCGAGGCGTTCGAAGCGCTCGCCACGTACCTCCCGGTACCGCCCTGCGGTTCATGGCAGAATCCCATGATGGTGCGGAAACGTGAGACCGACGCGACGAGTGCAGAGCCGTGGCCGGACGTGGTGCGGGATCTGTTCGAAGCCGAGCCCGATCTGCTCGCCCGCGTCATCGAGCACGTGCGCGCCGTGTACCCCACGTATGCATCCGTCTCCGACGACCTGCTGGCACGGTCATTCCGCCAGAACATCGACATGTGCGTGACTGCGGTCCAGGGCGAGGTGAATCCTGCAGAGGGTCCGCTTCGCTCCTACGCCCAGATCGCACGTCGACGGTTCGAGGCAGGGGTGCCGATCGACGACCTGATCCGTTCCTACAGGTTCAGCATCGGCCTCATCGCCGACCAGCTCACCGACCTCCTCGCCGAGCACCACGGCTCTCCACAGGGCGGGGTCGACGCATATCGGAGGATCTGGGCGGTGACGGACGTGTACACCGCGCAGCTGGCCGAGGTGTATCGGCAGCATCGCCTCCAGTTCGACACACGCAATCACGAACTGAAGATGGATTTCATCGAGCGACTGCGATCGGGGACCATCGATGAACCGGCCTTGACGGAAGCACGGCTGCGCTTCCACCTGCGCGAAGGCATCGCCTACCGAGCTTTCATCGCGCGGCTCACAACGGAGGCGGACCACGACCTCTACGCGCTGATGGTGATGCTGGAGTCGCAGCTGATCGGTCACCAGGGCCTGGGCGTGATCCGCGGCAGCACGATCGTCGGCGTCTGTGCACAGGAGTTCACTGTCCTTCCGGCGCTGTCCATCTCCTACGGCCACGAATCGGCGTTGGAGGACATCTCCGCTTCGTTCGCGTCTGCCCAGCGGGTGGCCGCGACGTCGGTCGCGCTGGCATCAGGAAACCACGACATCGCCGAATCGGGGTGGCGAGTATCCGTCGAGCCCGAAGGCCCGGTCACCCGGCACTTCGAGAAGCGGTTCGTGGAGCCGCTGGAGGCGTCTGCCGCGAATGCCGCGATGATCCTCACCAGTGTCCGGCAGGTCCTGCTGCACAACCGCTCGTTCCGTGCCGCCGCCGCTGCCCTGCACTGCCACCAGAACACCCTTCGGTACCGGATCGCACGCTTCGAAGAGATCACCGGTGCGCGACTCGGTGACACGGAGACGGTGGTGTCTCTGGAGTGGATGTTCGAGGCACGTGCCAGGTCCGAAGGCACCGCTGCGGCGGACGGGACGGCAGGACTCGACCGGTAGTCTTTGTACTCGGCTACAAACGACACGCGGGCAGATTCTGTCTCGAGCCCAAGGGCCTGTGCGCGCGGATGCAGAAGAATGGCCGAGTACTGACTGAGCGGTCGCAGCCTGCATCCGAAGCGGCGCGCCGTGGTCTCCACTTTGCAAAGGAGCAATCCCATGCGCGCAGTCTCGCGCTCACTCAACATCTTCGTTGAGAAGTTCTTGCCGAACGCATTCCTCTTCGCTCTCATCCTCACCCTCATCACCGTCGCGCTCGGCATGATGCTGGGCGGACAGTCACTGCCCGACATGGCGAACCACTGGTACGGCGGGTTCTGGGCGTTCCTCGAGTTCAGCATGCAGATGGTCGTCGTCCTCGTGACCGGCTACGCCTTGGCCAAGGCCCCTTTGGTCAATCGTCTCCTGTCGCACTTCGCGAGCATCCCGAAGACCCAGCTGGCAGCACTCGTCATGACCATGGTCGTGGCGGCCGTCATGGGCTTCGTCAGCTGGGGTCTGGGATTCGTAGGCGGCACCCTCGTGGCGATCGAGATCGCACGGCGGGTCCGTGCAGCGGACTTCAGGCTCCTCGTCGCCGCCGCGTACGCCGCGGTCATCGCCACTCAGCCGGTCTCCCTGGCACTCACCGCGCCACTCCTGGTGAACACCCCCGGCCACTCGCTGGAAGAGCAGATCGGCCTGATCCCGGTGACGGAGACCCTCTTCAGCCCCACGATGATCAGTGCTGCGCTCTTCGGGTTCATCGGTGTACTCATCACCTTCATGCTCATGGCTCCGAAGGTGGAGGAGGTCGTGGCCTTCGCAGGGTCGGACACGGGCGATGCACGGGCCTCCGATGTGACTACCGGTCAGCCGGCCCCCGCCTCTCGCGCACTCGGTGCCGAGGAGACCGGCAACACTGTCACTGCGGAGAAGACCACAGTCTCCGAGCGGATCAACAACAGCAGGATCATCAACTACCTGATCGTGATCGTCGGTCTCGTCGGAATCATCCTGTATTTCGCCGCACAGGGCTTCAACCTCGAGCTCAACATCATCAACTTCGTCTTCCTGATCGTCGGGATGGCACTGCACGGCAGTCCCGCGAAGTACGCGAAGTGCATCACGGACGGGATCCCCGCGGCGTCGGGCATCGTGCTGCAGTTCCCCTTCTACGCGGGCATCATCGGCATGATGGGAGGAGCCGGCCTCATCGTCATGATCGGCGAGTGGTTCGGCTCGATCGCCACGGAGGTGACGTTCCCGTTCTTCGCCTACGTCGCCGCCATGATCGTGAACATCTTCGTCCCGTCCGCCGGCGGCCAGTGGCAGGTGCAGGGGCCGGTGATGCTCGAGGCGACCGGCGGCATGGACATCAGTCCGGCGACGGTGGTCAACGCGATCTCCGTGGGTGACATGACGACGAACCTCCTGCAGCCGTTCTTCGTCCTTCCGGCTCTGGGACTCTCCGGCCTGGGCCTCAAAGACATCTGGGGCTACTGCATGACCGCCATGGTGGTGCTGTTCCTCATCTGCGGAACCATCTTCCTCCTCGTCCCCGTCCTCGGCTGGTGACCCAGCAGCCTTCAGAAAGGAGCCATCCATGTCGGATCGTGTGAAGCTCTGGGAGCCGTCCGCCGACCGCATCGACCAGTCGGAACTCCGCCAGTACCAGCGATGGCTCGAAGCCACTCGTGGCATCACCTCTGAGACGTACGGTCAGCTTCACACCTGGAGCGTGGAGAACATCGACGCGTTCTGGGAATCGGTCTGGGAGTACTTCCAGATCGTCGGTGAGCGAGGAGACGGACCGGTCCGCGAGGGCGACGACATCGCGGCCACGACGTGGTTCCCCGGGGCGCGGGTGAACTTCGCGGAGAACATCCTGCGCTGGGCTGACCAGTTCGCCGACGCCGAGGCCATCGTCGGTCTCCATGAGACGTCACCGCGCACGTCAGTCACCTGGAAGGACCTCGAAGGCAGGGTCGGTGCGCTCGCCCACCACCTGCGTGCAGTGGGCGTCCGTCCCGGAGATACCGTGTGCGCTGTGCTGCCGAGCATCCCCGAGACCGTCGTCGCTCTCCTGGCCACGGCCTCTGTCGGAGCAGTCTGGTCCGTGGTCAACACCGACTTCGGTGCGCAGGGTGTAGCGGATCGCTTCGCGCAGATCGAGCCCACAGTCCTGCTCACGGTCGATGGGTACGAGTTCAACGGCACATACAAGAATCAGCTGGAGCGCCTGCATGAGCTCCTCGACGTTCTGCCGACCGTCGAGCACCACATCCTCGTCGACTCTCACGTCGCTCCCGATGCAGAGATCGCTGGCGTGAACGTGTCGACTGCCAGGTACTCACAGATCGTGAGCGAGCCGCGAACACCGACGTTCGAAGCCGTGGAGTTCTCGCATCCCCTGTGGGTGCTGTATTCGTCGGGGACGACCGGCAAGCCGAAGGGCATCGTGCACTCGCACGGCGGCATCGTGCTGGAGGCGAACAAGGCCAATGCCTTCCACTATGACATCCGTCCTGGCACACGCGTGTACTTCGCCGTTTCCACGACCTGGGTGATGTGGAATCTGCTGGTCGATTCCATGATGCGCGGCGCGACGATCATCACCTACGACGGCTCTCCCGTCTTCGGAACCGCTGCCCGGCAGCTGGAGATCTGTGACGCGGAGGACGTCGAGTTCTTCGGGTCGGGAGCTGCAGTCCTCACACTCGTCGAGAAGTCCGGGATCTCTCCGAAGGAGCACTACCCGCTCCGCTTCCTGCGATCCATCTTCTCGAGTGGGTCGCCACTGCCGGATTCGACGTGGGAGTGGGTGTACGAGCAGGTGAAGTCGGACGTGCGCCTGACCTCTGACTCAGGGGGCACGGACATCGCCTCCGGGATCCTGGGGGCGAATCCTCTGGACGCCGTCTACCGCGGCGAGCTGCAGAGCCCGTACTTGGGTGTGGATGCACGGACTGTCGATGCCGAAGGCGCGGCGCTCAGCGACGACGTCGGTGAGCTCGTCATCGCCGCACCGCTTCCCACTATGCCGGTGAAGTTCTGGAATGACCCCGACGGAAGCAGGTATCGGGGCGAGTACTTCTCGTCCTTCGACGGGCTGTGGAGGCAGGGGGACTGGGCGACCCGGATCACCGACGGCGGGTGGGTCATCCACGGCAGGTCGGATTCGACCATCAACCGCGGTGGAATCCGCATGGGGTCTGCCGACATCTGTCAGGTCGTCGACGACGTGCCGGGGGTCGCAGCGTCCATGGTGATCGGGGCCGAACTTGAGGGAGGCGACTACTACATGCCGCTGTTCGTCGTGCCGGAGCCGGGGGCTCCCGTCTCCGAGGAGCAGAAGGAGAGGATCGTCGCGCGGATCCGGTCGCGTGTGTCCCCCCGCTATGTGCCGGATGACATCATCGAAGCTCCCGGTGTCCCGCGCACTCGGACGGGAAAGCTCATGGAGGTCCCGGTCAAGCGGATCTTCCAGGGTGCTGATCCGCACGGTGTGAATCGGACGACTGCTGAAGACTCCGCAGTCCTCGATTGGTACGTGGAGCGAGCAGCACGATTCGCACGGAATCGGACGTCGACCGGTCAGAGCTGACAGTCACCGCGACCCATCCTTGATCCGCCCGTATTCGAGCGCTCCCCAGAAGTCCCCACGCACGTATCGCTGCTGCGGCTCCGGCGCGAAGTCCCACGGGCGCGACACCCCGGTCTGCAGCGCCTCGACCACCAGCCGGCGTCGGTCTTGGCTCGCCAGTACGTCCGACTCGAGGGCGCCCAGGTCGTAGCGGCCCTGCAGCTCGGTCCGTATCCGGTCGGCGACCTCGGCATACTCCGGGTCGGCGGACCGGTTCGTCAGCTCGTCCGGATCTGCTTCCAGGTCGAAGAGCTGATCCGGATCACCCGGGCACAGGACGAACTTGTAGCGACCGCGCACCAGTGTCACCTGCGGTCGGAGAGTCCCCTCGGCCAGGTACTCGATGACGACGTCACGATCGTCCGGCCCGGTCGTGCCCGCGGACTCCCGCCGCATCGACTCGAACAGCGACAGTCCGGTCCTTCCTTCGGCGACAGCTACCTCGCGCGCGGTCGTGGCCTCGTCGCCCGCCTGGCCACGGCGAGCCGAACCGCGGGCCAGGCCGTCGCCCGCCTCACTGCTGCCAGCCGGACCAGCCTCTGCCAACTCCATCATCGTCGCCCCCAGATCCAGCAGGCTCACCGGATTCGCGAACCGCCCGCGCGGCACCAGCCCCTCCGGCCCCCACACGATCAGCGGCACCCTCGCCGACTGCTCGTACGGCGACATCTTGTACCAGAGCCCCTTCTCACCCAGCATGTCCCCGTGATCGCTCGTCACCACCACGACCGTGTTCTCCGCCAGTCCCAACTCCTCCAGCCGCTCACGGATCCGCCCCACGTGATCGTCGATGTAGGCGACCGCCGCGTAGTACGCGTGCCGAGCCCTGCGGATCTCCTCCTGCGTGGACCCCCGCTGGTCGGACCTGCACATCGTGCGGTGGCAGTGGCTGGTTCAGCCAGTGCGATTGGCCGGGTCCGGTCTGAAGCCCGGATGCGTCGGAGCGCCGCGACTCAGCTGATTGCCGACTCCGTCTGCGATAGTGGCAACCCACATCGATGCGAATGAGGGTGATCATGGGAATTCTGGGACGACTCATCAGAGGCCGAGTAGCCGGCACAGCGATCCGCGCTGTCCGTCGTGAGGCCGCCAAACCGCAGAATCAGGAGAAGGCCCGCAGGCTGTGGGCCAGAATGCGCCGCCGCTGACAGCGGGTCCGCCTGTTCGGGAGAACGACCTGTCCTTCCGCCCGTGACCCGGGATCACACTGTCGCGCCGGACAACACCTAGTCAGCGGCAGAGTCAGCCCACTGGTTGATCACGTCCTGGTTGGACTCCACCCACTTCTGTGCGATGACCTCCGGGTCAGTCCCTTCGTCGCTCTGAGCGATGAAGGAGTTCATGTCCTCAGCGGAGAAGCTGAAGTTCTGAAGGATCCTGTCGGCGGTCGTCGAGATCTCCCGGACCTCCGCGGTTCGCGCGACGTGCACGGTGACCTCGTCACTCGACTCTTCTCCGGGCACGTCACCGAGTCTGCGCAGGTCGTACTTCTCGTGCAGTCCGTCGGGGACGTAATCGTAGAAGATCGCAGGCTGATCGGAAGGAGCGAGCTGCTCGAGCTTCGCCTTGAAGATCGTCTCCGAGTACTCCTCGTGCTCGACGTTCGAGAAGCCCTCCGAGTCCACCCAGTCCTTCAGGTTCTCTGTCGAGACCCACCCGCGCGCTCCCAGCCAGAACTCGCCGTCGCCATCTCCATCAGTGTCGAACAGCTTGGCGGCGGCCGGATCAGAGAGTGCGTCGAGGGAGGTCACCGCCTTCTTCGTCTCATCATTGTCGAGAACATAGATCCCCTGCGAAGCCGTAAAGGGCTCCGCATTCAGCCGAAGCTGGTCGCTTTCGACCGCCTCTTGGAGTGCGAGCGGCTGATTCTCCACCCACAGGTCCGGGTGCACGTGGAACGTGGGGTCCTCGGCAATGAGGTCAGCACTCAGATCAGTCTGATCGACCGGTTCCACGCTGGCAGAGATCCCCTTCTCCTCCAGGGCCAGTCTGATGATCTCAGCGGTCACCGTCGCAGCCTTCCACCCCGGATCGGCGATGACGATCGACCCCTGCTTCTCATCGTCTACTGCAGCCGCCTCTTCGCCGGGGCGCGGTGCTGCAGTGGCAGTCGATCCGTCGGAGGTCAGCGAGGAGACCGGAAGCAGAAGGACTGACAGGATGACGAGGGCCGCAGTTCCCAGGTAGACGGAGTTGAACACTCTGCGCTTGGGGATGGTCACTGGTGTGTCTTCGCCGCTGGTCCGCCCGTACCGGACGCGGTCATCGGCTGCGAAGGTCGTGGGCGAGATATATCCCGACCGCACGACTTCTGCAGGGACGTAGTACGGCCTGCCGATCTCTGCGAACCCCTGCTGCAGTCGGCGGACCTGGTTGCGGAACCCATGCAGGTTGTTCTGGTCGTAGTCACGGATGGTGAAGATGGCCAGGAAAGCGCCGGCCGCGAAGATGATCGACCCTGCTGCGCCGAACGGGGATGCGTCGCGCAGCAGGAGCACGAAGATCACACTGCCGATGCCGGTCAGCCACAGTGCGGCTGTCTCACCGGTCGACAGCCGGTCGCTGTGCATCGCATGCCACGTACTCAGCGCATCCTTCGCCTCGTTGCGTCGATCCTCATCAGTGATCCGTTCATCCGACAGCGCAGCGCGGATCTTCGCCAGATAGCGCTCCTTCTCTTCGCGTGTCTCACTGAACTCGAACTCGAGCAGATCGCACAGCAGCTGATCGGCGAGGGCATGGTCGGCAGTGGGATCGGCCGTGATGAGCTTCCGCACCAGGACAGCCCGTGCGTCGACCTCTTGGGTCCGCCGTTCGGACGCCCGGGACAGGATGAAGCCCGCGAGGATGGCGAAGAGGCCGGTCAGAGCCGCAGCCATCTCAGGGATCGCGCCGAGCCCATCGAGGGGAAGGATCTGGGACGCCAACGCGACATAGACCGTCGCGATCAGCGTGAGGCTGAGCGCATTGGTCGACTTCTGGTTCGCATGGAGGGTGAGGTTGGAGAACAGGATGAGCACGAGGCCGACGATGGCGATCGGTCGCACCGGTTCGTCGAAGAAGATGTGCAGCAGGATGACTGAAACCGCCGGGGAGAAGTACGGCAGTGACGATAGCGTCAGCGATCTGTACTCCTGGAAAGCCCACGTCCAGGTCACCTCGGCGATGAGGTAGGTGCCGATTCCGATGAGCGCGCAGATGAACAGCACCTGCGTGTCGAAGGCATAGAAGCGCAGGGGATGATCGGCGGCCTTCAGCGACAGCAGGACCGCGGCCAGGGCCACCGCGTTGGCGATCGAGATGGAATAGAAGGTGGCGAAGGGCTTGGACGGGATCGCCTGCTCGATCTGGGTGGTCGCTTTGAACGCGAACGGAAGATACAGGCCGCTGCCCAGCGCGGCGACGAAGGCCCAGACGATTTCGGGGGAGCCCCCGCCTGCTTGACCGACCCCGTAATTGGCGATGCCGATGGCCACGGCCCCCACGAACGAGGCGATGACCAGCAGCCATTGGTTCGGCTTCAGCTTCGCTGCTGTATCCGGGGTGATGAACCTGATGGCGACTGTGGCGATCAGCGGCCAGACGAATGCGATGATCGTGGCGTCTGCTTTGGCCGCGCCGTAGAGGGCCCGGTAGAACCCGTAGTACCACATGGCCAGGAACAGGCCTGAGATGCTCGCCCATCCGATCGCCTTGTACAGATGGGGACCCGAACGCAGCAGGGCGCGGGTGTACTTCCAGCAGATGCAGGATGCGATGATGCTGACGGCCACAGCGATCGTGCCGGACGCGACGTACACCTCCGCGTAGTCCCCGCGGTCGCCGATCATCGAGATGAAGATCGGCTTGAGCGACCAGAACACCACCGATGCGACGGCCGCCAGCGCGATGGCAGGCAGTTTGGTGGTGGAACGGTTGAGTGGGGTGGTCAAAACAGTTCCTCGAGGTTCGGACTCTGACTGCTGGGGACGATGTGGTCGCTACCGCGGACATCGTACCGCCAGTACCCCGTAGTCGCTGGTGGGTGCGGCGGTTCAGCCCCTCTATGCCGCCTTCTGCTGCTTGCGCCACTCTTTGGCGAAGGTCCACACGAAGATGCCCACGATGATCGCGAGGGTCAGCCACAACGCGTACTTGTCGATGACTCCGAGTATGTCCACGGCGGCCTCGCCCAGCTGGTAGCCCAGAGTCGTCCAGATGAGGGTGAAGATGAGGCAGCCCAGCAGATCTGCGATCAGGAAGGGCGCCAGGCGCATGCGCGTCCATCCGGCGACCAGGTAGACGAGGGTGCCGGGGACTCCCGGGCAGCGAGCGACGACGGTCATGAGGAACAGCGCCCAGCTGGGGATCCGCTTGAGCTGCTCGACGCGCTTGCGCTGGCGCTCGTTCTGCGCGAAGAGCCGCAGAATTCCATCGCCCCATCTGCGGCCGGCGAGCCAGAACGCCCAGTCGAGCTTCGCCATGCCGATGAAGCCCGCGAAGACGACCAGCCACAGCGGGATCTCGCCCACACGCGCATACGCCGCACCCGCCACGACCGCCGTCTTGGCACCGTTGATGAACTCCTGCAGCACGGGAGCGTTGACGAGCATCCACGGCCGGAACGGCATGAGACCCAGATAGATGAAGGGAACGCCGATGATGAGGACGAGCAGGACCTTGTCCAGTCGAGCGGACTTCCCCTCCCACGGCTTGATCGCCGCCCAGGGATTCTCCTCTTCCTCCTCCATCGGCTTCTCGTCTGCCGCTTCCGTGGGGTCGGAGGGGGAGGCCTCGTCGCCGAGGGGGCGATCTTCGCTCATCGTGCGGCTCCTGCAGTGGTGCGAGGGACGGTGCTGCGTGGGGTGGGCGGGGACTACGCTACCGGAGGCCGCTGAGTCGGACGGACGATCCGCGGTCGGCGCGGATGGCGCTGCTGCAGAGGATCATTGAGACGATGGTTCGGTCGAAGACGCTGAACGAGGAGGTTGGAATGACCGGACGACCTCGTGACGAGGCGACAGGCCCGAAAGAGGCGACAGGCCCGACAGAAGCGACAGGTCCAACAGGGGCACGATGGCAGCGCCGCCTGAGGGAGGCCGTGACCAGCCCTGAGTTCACCACCGATGTGCTGCAGATCGTCAAGACGGTCGTCGCCGCGACGGTGGCTTGGTGGCTGGCCGTGCACGTCCTGGATTCCGCGATGCCCTTCCTCGCGCCGTGGGTCGCGCTGCTGACCGTCTATCCCACCGTCTATCAGTCCCTGTGGCGCGGGGCGCAGTCGACCGTCGCTTCGTGGGCGGGTGTGGGAGTCTCCTTCCTGATCGGGCAGTATCTGGGCGTCGCTGTGTGGACTTTCGCCCTGGCGATCCTCGTGGGACTGGTCGCCGCGCGGATCCCCGCGATTCGCAATGAGGGTGTGGCGATCGCGACGACTGCGGTGTTCGTCCTGGGCGACGGGTTCTCCGAGCAGCAGCCGATGCTGTGGGATCGGATCATCGAGGTCGCTGTGGGCGCGGCCGTCGGGATGGCCGTCAATCTGCTGCTGCTCCCGCCGCTGCGCGATAAGCAGGCGGCCCGATACGTCGACCACATCAACCGGCGCATGGGGAACGTGTTCATCATGATGGCCGACGAGCTCGAATCGTCGTGGTCCACGGACGCGGACGACGAATGGAGCCGCGAGATCGACGCGATGCGCGAGGACCTTCGCTCGGCGTGGCAGTCGGTCCGCGACGCGGATGAGAGCCGTCGCGCGAACCCACGGCTGAGGGGGAAGAAGCACCAGAGGGACCAGCAGGCGGACTACGCCGAGATCCTCCGCCGTGTGGATGAGGGGATCTCGCATCAGCGGCACCTCGTGCGCACGTTGCGCGAGGCGTCCTACGCCCCGGGCGACTGGGACAGGCGGTTCCGCGAGCGGTGGGTGGCCATCATGCACGACATCGGACATGCGGTCGCAGACCCCGATCGCGAGGTCGCGCCCATCGACGACCGGTTGGTGCGGCTGTCTGCGGACCTGTCCGACGACTCGGACCTTCCGACACAATCGTGGCCACTGTACGGCTCGCTCATCACGAGTCTGCGGCACATCGCCCGCGTCGTAGACGACGTCGCCTCGGCACGTGAAGCCCGCGAGGCCGGCAGGAACAACCCGAAGAACTGAACCGTCGGGACCGACGCACGCGTCCCCGCGGGGACGGGGTATAGTGATCTTCGTTCGCGGACGTAGCTCAGCTGGTAGAGCATCTGCTTCCCAAGCAGAAGGTCGCGGGTTCGAACCCCGTCGTCCGCTCCGCGTGACATCTGCTCCGTTTCCAGCAGAACGTCGTGTGCCCCGGTCCAGATGGACCGGGGCACACCTCATTCAGCAGTCAGGGACAGCGCGCTCGCGTGTCAGCCCTTCCACGCTGCGAGCTGCTCGGCACTCGTCTCCGCCAGCGCCGCCTGCCACAGCGGTCCGAAGCTGATGCGGCGCACACCGATCGCGCGCAGCTCCTCGAGGCTCCCGGCCTTCGCCCCGTTGACGGGGTGCGCCGTGACATTGACCGGGACGCTCACTGCTGCGACGACGGCCTTCGCCGCGTCACCGTCGGGCAGCCCCACGGGGTAGACGCTGCGAGCACCCGCCTTCTCCAGCAGCGCGACGCGAGCGACGGCCTCGGCGAGGGGGTCCTCGAACAGCGCAGTGCCGTGGACCAGCGCATCGGTGCGGCCGTTGATGACGAGGTCGACTCCGGCCGCATCGGCGGCCTGCCGCGCACCGGCGATGTAGTCGGCGTGCTCGTCCCGCTCCCGCATCCGTCCGTTCTCACGCCTGACGGTGTCCTCCACGTTGATGCCGACCGCGCCGGCGTCCAGCACGCGCTCCACCAGCTCCCGGGGCGTGAGCCCGTAGCCGGATTCGACGTCGACGCTGACGGGGAGCTCGACCGCGTCGACGATGCGTCGGGTCGCCGCCATGTAGTCGGCGAAGTCCATCGCCTCGCCGTCGCCCGGCCCCAGCGCGTCACCCACCGGGTGGCTGCCGATCGTGAGCCCGGGGAATCCGGCGGATTCGGCCAGTCGTGCCGACCATGCGTCCCAGACAGTGGGGAGGACGAGGAGGTCTCCCGACTCGTGAGCGGCTGCGAACGTGCGGGCGGTGTCCGTGATGTCTGCCATGACTGCCTCCATCGGCGTGAGCACTCGATGTGCTTCGTGGGTCCTGCACTCCACGGTAGGCGAGAATGTCTACCGATGACCTCTTCCGTCTCCGACTGATTGGACCGGCACAGCATGCTTCCGCTCGAAGGAATCACCGTCGTCTCGCTCGAGCAGGCGATCGCGGCACCGCTCGCCACCCGCCACCTGGCCGACCTCGGCGCACGCGTGATCAAGGTCGAACGACCCGGCGTGGGAGACTTCGCGCGGGGCTACGACACTCGGGTGGAGGGCCAGAGCAGTCACTTCGTGTGGACGAATCGGAACAAGGAGTCGCTGACGCTCGACCTCAAGGACCCGGACGGCCGCGAGGTCCTCGCGTCGCTGCTGGAGTCCGCCGATGTCCTCGTGCAGAACCTTGCGCCGGGCGCGGCAGAGCGTCTGGGGCTCGCCTTCGCGGAGCTGAATCCCCAGCACCCGGGGCTGATCGTCTGCGACATCTCCGGCTACGGCACCGGTGGGCCGTACGAGCGCATGAAGGCGTACGACCTCATGGTGCAGAGCGAGGCCGGGGTGCTGTCGGTGACCGGCAGCCCCGAGGATCCGGCGAAGGTGGGGATCTCCATCTCCGACATCGCCGCCGGCATGTACGCGTACTCGTCCGTGCTCGCCGCCCTGCTGCAGCGCGGTCGCACCGGCGAGGGGAGCCATCTGGACGTGTCGATGCTCGAAGCGACGGTCGAGTGGATGGGCTTTCCCCTGTACTACAGCTATGACGGGGCTGAGCCTCCTCCGCGCGCAGGTGCAGCGCACGCGACGATCTACCCGTACGGGCCGTTCACCGCGGGTGACGGCGCGACGGTGATGATGGCGGTGCAGAACGAGCGGGAGTGGAAGAACTTCTGCGCAGTGTTCCTGGGCGATCCGACGATCGCGGAGGATCCCCGCTTCGTGACGAACTCCGCGCGCAATGAGCACCGTGACGTGCTGGGGGAGCGGATCGCGGGCCGTTTCGCGGAGCTGAGCGCGCATGAGGCGGAAGTCCTCCTCGATGCGGTCCCTCTGGCGCATGCGCGGCTCAACGACATGGAATCGCTGTGGCAGCATCCGCAGCTGGCCGCTCGGAACAGATGGCGCGAGGTCCAGACGCCTGCAGGTGCGGTGCCGTCACTGCGTCCGCCGGCATTCACCTGGTCAGAGCCGAGGATGGACCCAGTCCCGGCTGTCGGGCAGCACACAGCGGGCATCCTCGCGGAGCTGGGGCTCAGTGCCGATCAGATCGATGCGCTGCGCGGGCGGGGCGCCGTCTGAGGGGTGCAGGGCGCTCGGTCTGCCGGGCGCGGTCAGCCGTGCTGGAGTGATCCCGCCTCAGTTCTGACGAATTTGGTGAGCATCACCACGGTGAAGAATGCCACGGCGACGATGGCAGTTGTGTGCCGACGAGCCTGTCCGGAGCGACGTCGAGAGAACGGGACACCATGCTGGTGCGCTCGTGCATGGTTAGGGTGTGAGGTGACTCATACCTGACCGGACGGAATGCTCGATGCCAGCTCTTCTCCTGATAGTCGCCGTAGTGATCTGCATTGCAATCCTCGTGAAGGTGGCGACTGACCCCATCGGCGTGCTCGTCACGGTGGCGACGGTGGGCTCATTCCTCATCGCGGTGGGGTTCTGGATCGTGTTCTTCGTGGCGTTCAATCAGGACGAATCCGGGGCGTGGGGGTACCTGGTCTTCGCGATTCCCGCTAGCGTCGCGTGGATCTTCCTTGTGCGGTATCGAAATCGTCGATGACGGGGCCAGCGATCAGTCAGTCAGCAGCGCGCGGATCCGCGACAGCGTCAACGGCATACCGTCGACGGCGGCCTGCCGCCGAATCTCGATCTGCTCCGCTGCGTCGTCTCCGAACCTCTGCGCGAAGACCTCTTCTGCTCGGGGTCCGAACTGCGTGAACAGGGTGAGCGTCGTCCCGTCGGCAGCTGGACGCATCCGGTAGCCCCAGATGACCTGGGCATCACCGACCGACCAGGAAAATTCTTCGCCGGGAGCGTCGGTCACGACGGTCGACACCGTCGTCCACTGCCGGTCGGGAGTCCGATTGTGGCCCGTGAACGTCGCCCCCTCGCCGCGCTCTTCACCGCTCCACTCCACGAGATGGGTCTGCTCGCTCCACTCTCCTGTCCGTGTGACATCGCTGACCAGGGAGTAGGCCGCCATGGGTGTGGCAGGCACGGTGGTGGAGGATTCGAGTTCGTAGGCCATCGGACGATGGTAGCCGAGGTGCAGCCGGAAACTGTCGGCCCCAGACCGTCACTCCGCTGCCGGATAGGTGACCCGGGCCGCGCCCGTGTCGCCGTCGGCCTCGTCCACCACCGCACCCTTGCTCAGCTCCGCGTCCATCGTCTGACCCGGCCCCATGATGTGCTGAACGTCCTCCCCGCGAGCCAGCAGCTGGTCCGCGATGATCCGCCGGTGGCACCGCCACCACACCGCCTCCGCACACATCACGGCCACGCGCTTCTCCGAGCCCCACGACCGCAGCTCCTCCAGCGCGTCGCGGAACTCCTCCGACAGCGCGTGGTCCGCGTAGTTGTGGAAGCTGCGGTTCTGCCACCACGCGTTGACCTCGAACGGGATCGTCTTGCTCACCGGCCGCCTGCCGGTGAGGCCGGGGGAGCGGACCATCTCCACGCCCACCTCGCGCAGCGCCTCACCCAGCGCGTCCTCGTCGAACTGCGGGTGCTTCGACGAGCCCGGCAGGCGGCGCACATCGACGACTAGGCCCACCGCGTTCTCCTCGAGCAGCTCCAGGAACTCCTCGAGTGAACGGTTCGAGTGCCCCACCGTGAAGAACGTCCCGCTCATCGCCCGAATCCCTTCGAAAACTGCAATCCCCTTGAGGAAACTTCCGTTCTCGATGCTACAGACACATCCCCGTCGGTCAGGGTTCACTCAGGGTTACTGGGCGTTCGCACAAGCGCTGATCAGGGATGACACAGTCTCCGAGGCACTCCACCGAGTGCTGACGCGACGCTCCGGAAAGAGACCATGTCACCCTCACCCACTCGCTCACTCCTCACGACGGTGGCGCTCGCCGCCGCACTCGTGGCGCCGGGAGCTGTGCTCGTTCCGGGACTGCCCGGGACCTCGGCGCCGGCCCAGGCCGCCCCCACCGACGACCAGCTGGGCGCGGACGGCTCCGTCCTCCGCTCCTCGGAGACCAGCCGCGTGGCACCCGGCCTCGAACTCACGAACTTCTCCCGCATGGAGGACGGCGGCTGGAACAACGGCAACGTGCTGACCGCTGACCTCACGGAGGACAGCCTCTCCGTCGACGTCGCGGACACCGGCGTCGTCGCCGGCAGCGCCACGACCAGTGAGGTCATGGCCTCCGGCGAGCACGGCGGCCAAGCCGTCGCAGCCGTCAACGGGACGTTCTTCGACATCAACCACACTGATGCGCCGATCTACTCCACCGTCTCCCAGTCGGAGCTGCGCGTCGGCACGCAGACCCCCATGCCCAGCCTCACGATCACCGGGCAGCAGGCGGCCGTGCAGATGCTCTCCGCCTCCGGCACGCTCACCGCGGACGGCGACGAGCACGAGCTGGGCGGGCTGAACAACCCGCAGCTCTCCGCAGACACGATCGGTGTCTACACCGCTGCATGGGGCGACTACACGCTCGACCGGCCCGTAGGCGGACCGGACGCGCTCGCTGACGATATCGCCCGCGTGACCGTCGTCGATGGGGAAGTCGTCGACGCATCGGGCCTGGTGGACGAAGCCGGCGACCCGGAGATCCCCGAAGGCGGCCAGGTGCTGCTGGGCCGCGAGGACGGCGCGCACGCGCTGGCAGACCTCGAGGTGGGCGACGACGTCGACGTGGAGATCGGCCCGTCGGTCGACGTCGACTCAGCGATCGCCGGCAGCAACCAGATCCTCACCGACGGCGAGGTCCCAGACATGGGCAGCGAGCTCGCCACCGGCATCCACCCCCGCACCGCGGTCGGCATGAGCAAGGACGGCACGGAGCTGTTCGTCACCACGATCGACGGCCGCAGCGGCGCCTCCCGCGGCATGACCCTCCCGGAGATGGGCGAGTTCTTCCAGGACCTGGGCGCGCACAACGCGGTGAACCTGGACGGCGGCGGCTCCACGACGATGGTCGCCCGCCCCGCCGGCGCGCAGACGCCCACCGTGCAGAACTCACCCTCCGACGGGGAGGAGCGCAACGTGCCCAACTCGCTCGTCTTCTACTCCGACGCCCCGGCCGAACAGCTGAGCGACGTGCAGCTCGACACCTCACTGGACGACCAGGACACCGTACTCCAGGGCATGCACCGCACCTACGACGGGACCGGGCTGGGGGAGAACCTGGACCCGATCGAGGTGTCCGGCACCTTCGAGACGGCGGCCGGGACCACCCTCGCCGAGGCCGACGGCGCCACCGCGACCATCCGCGGTGACGAGACCGGCACCTCGCGCGTGTCCTACTCCGCAGAGGGCCACACAGCGCGCAAGGACCTGCGCGTGCTGGGCGAGGCGATCGGCCTGCGCGCCAGCTCCCGCGCCCTCAACCTCACGGAGGTGGGCGACACCGCAGAGATCACGATCGACGGCTTCGACTCCGACGGCCGCGCCGCCCGCATCGAATCCCGCGACCTGGAGGTCGAGGCGAGCGACGGCATCGACGTGAGCGTCGACGAGCTCGGCACCTACGTCGTGACCGCGACGGATGAGACCGCAGGCGGCTCGGTGACGTTCCACGCGGGGGACGCGACGACCTCGGTCCCGGTCACCGTCGGCACGGAGATGACGGACGTCGTGGACTTCGGTGACCTCGACGCCTTCTCCGATGAGACGGCGCGGGCGACCGGGTCCTTCTCCGCCGGTGAGCCCACCGACGACGGGCAGCCGTCGCTGGCCATGGAGTACGACTTCGCCCAGTCGTCCGCGACGCGCGGCTACTACCTCATCAGCAACGATCCGGTGACGGTCGACGGCAACACGCTGGCCTTCGAGATGATGGTCCGCGGCGACGGGACCGGTGCCTGGCCGCGGCTGCAGGTGCGCGGCGCGGACGGGGTCATCACGAACCTGGACGGCGACCACCTCGACTTCGAGGGCTGGCAGAAGGTCCGCTTCGATGTGCCGGCGGGGCTCGCGCAGCCGCTGACCTTCGAGCGGATCCGCATCATGGAGACTCGTCCGGGCGAGCAGTACTCGGGTGACATCGCGGTGGCAGGTCTGCAGGCCGTCTCCACGCCCGAGGCCGCACCTACCGAGGAGACGCCGGTGCACGACCCGGCCCTGCTGGCCACGGGCAGTGTCGCGGATCGGCCGCAGAACATCGCGGTCATGAGCGACGCCCAGTTCGTGGCGGCGAACCCGGACAGCGACGCGGTTGACGGTGCGCGGAGGACGCTTAAGGAGATCCAGGGGGCGGAACCGGACATGCTCGTCATCAACGGCGACTTCGTCGATGAGGCATCGGAGGAGGACTTCGCGCTCGCTCAGCAGATCCTCGATGAGGAGTGGACCGAGGACATCCCCTACGTCTACGTGCCCGGCAACCACGAGGTGATGGGCGGAGAGATCTCGAACTTCGAGGACGCCTTCGGGCAGACCGCGACGGAGCGCTCGCTGGGACGGACGAAGGCGATCACGCTGAACACCGCATCCGGCTCGCTGCGCGACGGAGACACGGATCAGCTGCAGATGCTCGAAGAAGCACTCGGTGAGGTGGGGGACAGCGACCACCTCACCGGTGCCGCCGTGTTCTTCCACCACCCGCCGCAGGATCCGCTGCCGTCGAAGTCCAGCCAGCTCTCGGACCGTCGCGAGGCGGCAGAGCTCGAGGAGCTGCTGGGCGACTTCCGCGAGGAGACGGGTAAGTCCGCCGCCGTGGTCAACGGACACGTGGGCGTCTTCCACGGCTCCGCGGTCGATGGCGTGAGCTATATGATCAACGGCAACTCCGGGAAGAACCCGTCGGGCACGCCTGCGAACGGTGGGTTCACGGGGTGGACGATGCTGGGAGTAGACCCGGGCCTCGGCGATGTGGGCGGCAATCCCACGACGACGGATCGGGTCGCGTGGTTCGCGGCGGAGACTCGGCCGTGGGTCGACGAGATCAGCGTCGACGCTCCGGAGGCGATGACCCCGGGACAGACCGCCGAGGTCTCTGCTGAGTTCACACAGGACGACCGCACCGTGCCCGTCGGCTGGCCGGTCACCTCGCAGTGGGGCGGCGACGGGGTCGTCGTGGACGGCGGCGATCAGGCTGTGGGCGGATCGTCCGCAGCAGCTGTCGCGCGTGATGCACAGGCTGGTGGTGCGGCTGGTGCGGCTGGTGCTGAGGCCGGCGACGGTGCTGCGCCGGGTGGCGTCGAGGCGCTCGAGGCCGGTGCCGAGGTCGTCCGCGTGAACCCGCGCACCGGAGAGATCACAGCGGTGCAGCCGGGAACGGCGACCGTGAGCGTCACGGTGAACGGGCGGACGGCGGAGACCACCGTCGTCGTGGCCGGCGACGACGAGCCCGGGCCCGACCCGACGGGCGAGCCGAGCGACGAGACCACCGGCGAGCCGACGGCCGATCCCACGGGCGAGCCGACGCAGCAGCCGACCGGCGAGCCCACGGACGCCCCGACAGGGGAGCCCACAGGGGAGCCGACAGAGGCGCCGACCGGGGAGCCCACGGGAACGCCGACCGGAGAGCCCACGGGAACGCCGACCGGAGAGCCCACGGGAACGCCGACGGACAACCCGACCAGCGATCCAACGGGAGAGCCGACGGGAGAGCCCACCGAACCGGGCAGCCCGGAACCGACGGACTCCGAATCCCCGGACGCCCCGCGACCCGACGAGTCGGACGACCCGCGCGGCGGGTCCGATGACGATGAGAACGCGGACCGCGGAGACGACGGCACCCTTCCCCGCACGGGGGCCCAGGTGGGTCTCGCCCTCGCGTTGGGCGGCATTCTCATCGTGGCGGGCCTCGTGGTGACGAGGCTGGCGCGCAGAGAGAGCTGACCCCCCGCCCCGTCGCACGTGACGTCGTCGCACGTGACGTCTATGCAGCGGCCCCGGAAGCGCAGGAACTCCGCGCCTCCGGGGCCGCACCCCGTCTCACCAAGAGAACATGCTCGTGGACTCTTAACACTCCCTGAGAGAATTCCTGGGCGCCGACCGCACCCGGCGATGACCAGAGGAGACTCCATGACTGCGATGACTGCAGGTTCCCCCGAACCCGCATCCACTCCCGCACCCGCTCAGCCGGGCACGACCACCTCCCCGAAGGAGATGCGCCGCGTCGCCGGAGCGAGCGCCATCGGCACCGGCATCGAGCTCTACGACTTCCTGATCTTCGGCCTCGCCGCGGGTCTCGTCTTCCCGCAGCTGTTCTTCCCGGAGTCCGACCCCCTGATCGGCACGCTGCTGTCGTTCATGACGTTCGGCGCGGGCTTCCTGTCCCGGCCGCTGGGCGGCATCGTGTTCGGCCACTTCGGCGACCGGTTCTCGCGCAAGACGATGCTCGTCATCTCGCTGGTGGCCACGGGCGCCTGCACGGTCGCGATGGGCCTGCTTCCCACCTACGCCACGGTCGGCGTCCTCGCGCCGATCCTGCTGGTGGGACTCCGCGTGCTGCAGGGCTTCTTCATGGGCGGTGAGCAGTCCGGCGCCTTCCTCATGGTCACCGAGCACGCACCGCGCGGCCGCAAGGCCTTCTTCGGCGCCTTCGTCACCGCCGGTTCGCCCATCGGCAGCATCCTGGGCATCGGCGTCTTCAACATCGTCGCGGTTGCCACCGGTCCCGCCTTCGGCGAATGGGGCTGGCGCATCCCGTTCCTCGCCTCTGCGATCCTCATCGCCGTCGGCATCTACGTGCGTCTGGGGATCTCGGAGAGCCCCGTCTTCAAGAAGATGGCTGACGGTCCCAAGGTGTCGCGCCTGCCGCTGGCGGGAGTGCTCGCCACGGCGATGCCGCTGATCATCGGCGGCGTGCTGGTGAATCTGGGCTTCAACCTCTTCATCTTCATCATCAACTCGTTCAGCATGTCTTACGGCACGGAGCAGCTGGGGATGGACCGCAGTGTCATCCTGCTCAGCGGCATGGCCGGCTCCGTCGGCATGCTCATCGCCGTGTTCGTCGCCGGCTGGCTGGCGGACAAGTACGGGCTGCTGCGCATCATGATGGCCGGCGCGATCTTCCAGATCATCTGGGCGTTCCCGTACTTCTGGCTCTTCGACAGCCGCAGCGTCGGCCTCATCTACCTCGCGGTGATCGTCGCCTACATCGGGCTGAGCTTCGTGTTCGGACCCATGGCCGCCTTCTACGTGAGCCTCTTCAAGCCCGAGCACCGCTACTCCGGCGTCGCCCTGTCCTACAACCTGGGCGCCGTGCTGGGCGGCGGACTCTCCCCGACGATCGCGACAGCGCTGCTGGGCACCTTCGACGGCAGCGCAGGCATCTCCCTCTACATCGCGATCGGCGGCGCGCTGTCCGCGATCGGCCTGCTCATCACCGCCAAGCAGGTGCAGAGGTCCTCGACCGCCACGCTGGGTGACTGACGCGGGGGCCGCACCTCGTCACTAGAACACCGCCGCCGAGGCCGCAGCTGGGACCCAGCTGCGGCCTCGGCGGCGGTGTTCGTCGTGTGCAGCCGCGCCTGCGTGCGGTCGGTGAGGCGGAGCGCGGAACGGCGGGACCCCGCAGGACAGGTCCGTGAGCTGCGACACTGCTGCTCTGTGATGTGCAACACTGTCTGGATGTCGCAGTTCAGCTGCGCAGGCACCGAGTGATCTGCGC
The DNA here is from genome assembly GCF_900169375.1 of Brevibacterium sp. Mu109. Lineage (NCBI taxonomy): Bacteria > Bacillati > Actinomycetota > Actinomycetes > Micrococcales > Brevibacteriaceae > Brevibacterium > Brevibacterium sp. Mu109. The sequence goes on along the minus strand of NZ_FXZF01000018.1, from coordinate 29,035 downwards.
AGACGCCGATGACGCCGCGGTGTGGGACCGTGCCCGACCAGTTCTGATGAAAGCAGAGGACCATGACAGCCGACGCGAAGCTCACCGGGACCGCGGATGAGGCGGCGGAGACCGAGCTCTCCGCCGGCTCGGCGATCCTCAAACCGGTATTCATTCCCGCTGCGATCGTGATCGTCTCCCTGATCGCGCTCGTCCTGCTCTTCCGCGAACAGACGGAGGACCTCACCGCCGTTCTCAACAAGGCGATCACCGATGGCGTGGGCTGGTGGTATGTCATCGCAGTGAACATCTTCCTGGTGTTCGTGCTGTTCTGCGCATTCACCAAGATCGGTCGGATCCGCCTGGGTCGCGACGACGAGCGCCCGGAGTTCAGCGTGATCTCCTGGTTCATGATGCTCTTCAGCGCCGGCATGGGCATCGGTCTGGTGTTCTTCGGCGTCGCAGAGCCGCTGAGCAACTACGTGCTGCCTCCGGAAGCTCACGAGAACGCTCCGATGTCCATCGGCGCCGCGCAGGACTCCGTCGGCCTCATGATGCTGCAGTGGGGGCTCCACCCCTGGGGGATCTACGCGGTGGTGGGTCTGGGCATCGCCTACATGTCGTTCCGCCGCGGCCGTCCTCTGGCCGTGCGGTGGCTGCTCGAACCGCTGATCGGTCGCAAGTGCGTCGAGGGATGGATGGGCCACACCATCGACGCCGTGGCGATCATCGGGACACTGTTCGGCATCGCGACGTCGTTCGGCTTCGGCGTCACTCAGATCATGGCCGGGCTGGAGTTCCTGGGGATCGCGGAGAGCTCGTCTGGTCTGATCATCGGCGTGATCGCCGTCGTCACGGCCGTGGCGCTCTGGTCGGTGCTGTCCGGTGTGCACAAGGGACTGAAGTGGCTGTCGAACTTCAACATGTCCCTGGCAGCGCTGCTGGCGCTGGTGGTCTTCCTCATCGGGCCCACGATCTTCCTGCTGCAGGCGATTCCGCTCAACGCAGGTTCCTACCTGAGCCAGCTGCCGGTCAACGCGCTGCACACCGGTGCGTGGTCCACGGACGGCTGGGAGGCCGCGTGGACGATCGGCTACTGGGGCTGGTGGACGAGCTGGGCACCCTTCGTCGGCATGTTCATCGCGCGCATCTCGCGTGGCCGCACCATCCGTGAGTTCGTGCTGGGAGTGCTCATCGCCCCCACGGCCGCGAGCCTCGTCTGGTTCACGATCTTCGGATCCGGCTCGATGTTCTACGCGAATGCCGGTCAGCTCGACGTGAGTGAGGGAGTCGACAGCACAGCGTCGCTGTTCCAGTTCTTCGACGTCTTCCCCATGGGCGCGGTCCTCAGCGTCGTCGCGATCATCGTCGTGGTGTTCTTCTTCGTGACCTCGTCGGATTCCGGGTCGCTGGTCATCGACATGCTCGCCTGCGGTGGCAAGGTCGAGACGCCGAAGTCGACCCGCGTGTTCTGGGCGATCCTCGAAGGTGCGGTCGCAGCAGTGCTGCTGGTGGTCGGGGGTGATGCGGCACTCACCGCGCTGCAGACGGTCGCCGTGTCCACAGCGGCACCCTTCTCCGTCATCCTCGTCCTGGCGTGCGTCGCGCTGTACCGGGCGTTCCGTCACGATGTGGCGACGATGCCGGAGCACATCCAGGTGCTGACGCCTGCCGAGGCTGGGGAGTCCGCCGAACCGCTGTCGACACGGGTCCGCCGTGAGGTGCGCGGTCTGCGGGGGGTCTCTGCATCACTGGGCGGACTTCCGCGGAATCGTGGGGAGCAGGAGAGCGCGGTCGATCCCGACATCGTCTCGTATCGTCCCGTGCCGTCGAACAGGCTCGAGTTCGACCCTGCTACAGGGCGGCCTGTCCTCGCGGACAGCGGACCCGACCCGTTGGGAGGCGAAGTCTTCGACACGGAGGAGTTCCAGACCTCGCAGGAGTATGTCGACATGGGAGGAACGGTCCCCCGGACATCAGAGGAGGATTCCGGTGAGACGCCGGCCGAGGAGCCCGATCCCGGCAGGCAGTGATGTGATGTGCTGTGCCGAACGTGGCCGGGGCCCCTCGCAGGAGGTGCCCCGGCCACTGTCTGTCCGGACCACTGTCTGCCCAGCCGGTGTCCTTCTGGGCCGGCACAGACTCAGTCAGCCGTCAGCCGTCAGCCGTCAGCCGTCAGCCGTCAGCCGGCTGAGCGCGACTCAGCCGTCGACGTTCGGCTTCGGCAGCTTCCGGCTGCCCGTGCGGCCTGCCAGGGTGGAATCGCGCCGGTGGCGGCGGACATCCCGACCCGTCGGGGGACGGATGTAGGGATCCTGCATGACCGGGACCTCGGTCGCGGGCTGCGGTCGAGTCGTCGTGCTGACAGGGTCCTCGTAGTCGTACTTGTCGTCCTCGATCCGCATACGGCGGACCGTCTCCTCCGGCGTGAGCACCTTGCGCCATTCACGAGTGCGCATGGCGGGCATCTCGCCGGCGTCCTCCTTGAGTGCGCGATGCAGCGCGTACATCTGGAAGAACGCGATGATGAAGAACGGCAGACCGATGAGGATGCTGATGGACTGGAGGGCGCCCAGGCCTCCCTCGCCCGAGAACACGAGCAGCGTCGCGGTGATGAGGCCCACCGCCAGAGCCCAGAACAGGCGCTGTCCCAGAGGGTTGAAGTCCTCGTGGCCGTTGGCCATGGTGTCGATCACGAGCGCGGCGGAGTCGAGCGAGGTGATGAAGAAGATGATGACGATCACGATCGCGAAGACGGAGACGATCCACGCCGCGGGGTAGTGGGACAGCAGTTCGAAGAGGGCGCCGGGGATGTCGCCGTCGTCCACGACCCGTTCGACCAGACCACCGTCACCGTTGAGCTCGATGTCCATGGAGGCGTAGCCGAAGATGCCGAACCACACGACGGAGAACAGCGAAGGTACGGCGAGCACGCCCACGACGAACTGGCGGATCGTGCGGCCGCGTGAGATGCGGGCGATGAAGATGCCCACGAACGGGGACCACGTGATGGTCCATGCCCAGTAGAAGACGGTCCAGGTGTTCTGCCATCCGGTATCGGCGAAGGTGTCGTTCCACAGTGCCAGCTCAGGCAGGTTCATCACGTAGGAGCCGAACGACTCGATCGTCCCCTTGAGCATGAACACCGTCGCTCCGCCGGCGACGAGGACGAAGAGCATCAGCGCGATCGCGGAGATGATGTTGACGTTGGAGAGGACCTTGATGCCCTTCTCCAGACCGAGTCCCACGGAGATCATCGCGATGCCGGTGACGACTGCGATGATGATCAGCTGCCAGCCGGCGTTCTGCGGGATGCCGACCAGCTGTTCGAGACCGCCGTTGATCTGCAGGACGCCGAGGCCGATCGAGACGGCCACGCCGAAGACGGTGCCGATGATGGCGACGATGTCGATGAACTTGCCGATCGGACCGTGGATGCGACGGCCAAGGATCGGCTGGAAGATCGACGAGACGCGCGGCGGCAGGTTCCGCTTGTGGATGAAGTACGCGAAGCCCAGGGCCGGGAGGGTGAAGATCGCCCACGTGTGGAATGTGAAGTGGTAGAGGGAGAAGTTGATGGCCTCAATCGCCGCCGCCTCTGTCTCCGCCTGGATCCCCAGTGCCTCACCGCGCGGTGGGGCACCGAAGTGGCTGACAGGTTCCGCCACGCCCCAGAACATGAGGATCGTGCCGATGCCCGCAGCGAAGAGCATGCCGAACCATGTCAGTTTGGAGTGCTCCGGCTGCTCATCATCCGGCCCCAGCTTCACGCGGCCGAACCGGCTCGCCGCAATGTAGATGAGGAACACGAGGAAGAGTGTCACGCCCAGGATGTAGAACCATCCGAGGTTCTCCATGAGCCATTGGGACGCGGTCCCCGTTGCCGCTGAGAGCGGATCGGTGAAGAGGATCGTCGCTATGACGAAGAGGATGATGATGCCCGCGGCGCCGAAGAAGATGACCGGAGTCGTTCTCAGTCGCAGGCCGTCATGGAGGCGGTTCAACATGTTCCGCACCTTCCGCAGTCAGGTGTGAGACAAGAAACCCGTACAGCGCTCCCTGCCTCGTGGCTAGTGGCTCGGTTCGCTGAGCGTAGCAGGAGACAGTGCAGGTGGCGGGGGTATTCGGAGGCTGGCGCGGGGCGCCTGTCAGTCTTCCTCGTCGTCCTCGCCATGGCCGAACGGGTCCGGATCCGTGCCGGGAAGCCATGAGACGCCCGGCACGTTGTAGCCCTCCGCCTTCTGCTCGCGCTTCCAGCGGCGCTTCCACTTGTCCTGCAGGCGATCGACGTAGAGGGTGCCCTGCAGGTGGTCGTACTCGTGCTGCATGATCCGGGCGAACCAGCCCTCGACGACCAGTGAGATCGTCTCCCCGTTCTCGTCCTTGCCGTTGATCGTCACCTTCTCGCTGCGCTTGAGCGGGAAGTCCAGGACGGGGACGGACAGGCAGCCCTCCGATTCGTCATCGGGATCCGGACGGCCGTCGGGCACCTTGGAGCCCACGAGCACCGGGTTGATGAACACGCCGCGGCGCCGCACCTGTGCGACATCGTCCTCCGCGTCGTACACGAAGATCTGCTTGCCGACGCCGATCTGCGGGGCGGCCAGCCCCACGCCGTTGGACGCGGCAAGCGTTTCGAACATGTCAGCGACGAGCGTGCGCAGCTCGTCGTCGAACTCCGTCACCCTGTCCGCAGCGCGGTGCAGGACGGGCTCTCCATAGACGACGATGGGGTGAATGGTCATGCGCAGAATCTTATCGGGGCCGGACTGCGAACCGCCTACGCGGTGAGGTGAGGCCCGTTACGGACGAACGTCCGCAGGACTACAGCGGCGCGCGGTGGGCGACCACGGTCTTCATGATGAGAGTCGACGTCATGCGCCGCACACCCGGCAGCTGCGAGAGCGTCGAGTCGTAGAGCTCCTGGTATGTCTGCTTCGACTCCGTCGCTACATAGAGCTGATAGTCCGGAGCACCGAAGAGGCGCTGCGCCTGCACGATCTGGGGGACCTGCACGGCGGCCTCTTCGAAAGCCGTCATCGCGGAGTGGTTCCCAGCCTCCATCGTGACGAACACCAGAGCCTCGAACGGCTTGCCGAGCTTCTCGAAATCCAATTCCGCGCGAAACCCCTGGATGACGCCACTGGTCTCCAGATCGCGGAAACGCCTGTGGCACGCGGAGAGGCTCAGCCCGACCTTTCCCGCTACCTGCGTCATCGTCGCTCGCCCGTCGTCTTGCAGCAGTGAAAGAATCTCCCGGTCAATGGCGTCCATGGCGATAAGTCTCCCGCCTGACCCTGCAGAAGGCAAGAGAATGCGAAGCACATTCGAGCCCGTGGTCAATAGTCTGCCCGCATGGACTACACGCTGCTCTTCGCCTTCTGGGGGCTCACCACGCTGCTGATCTGCACCCCGGGTGCCGACTGGGCCTACCTCATCGCGGCGGGCCTGCGCGGTCGCGGTGCACACGCCGTCCTCGGCATGGTCGTGGGGCATTTCGCGATCGCGCTGGCTGTGGCGCTGGGGCTGGCAGCCGTCGTGGCCTCGCACGCCTGGATGCTCACCGTCATCAGTGTGGTGGGCGGCCTCTACCTCCTCTGGCTGGGGACCTCGGCGCTGCAGTCGCTCCTGCGGGAGCGGATGGAGCGGGGGGAGCCGTCCTCGGACAGCCGTGGCGCAGCCGTCGGTTCGGCCCCTGCATCCGGCGGCGGCGCAGGAGCACTGGGCGAACCCACCGATAACGGTGGCGCAGTGGCCGTCACGCAGCGAGTGCGAGTGCTCCCGTCGAAGCGCACCGTCACACTGCAGGGGCTGAGTGTCAGCCTGCTGAATCCCAAGGTGTACCTCATGTTCCTCGCGCTGGTCCCGCAGTTCGTGTCGGACTCCGCACCGCTGTCCGACGGCGTGCAGCTGATCGTTCTGGGCATTGTGCACGTCGTCACGTGCGGGATCATCTACCTCGCAGTGTCGCTGGGCGCCGGTGCGGTTCTGATCTCCCGTCCGCGCGCGGCCACCGTCGTCACCGCGGCGTCCGGGATCATCATGAGCGTGCTGGGAGTGGCCGTCATCGTCGAGCTGATCCTGTGAGAATCTGACCTCCGTGCAGGTTCGGCGGTGAACGTGCGGGAGCCGGAGGACGTGCGGAGACCCGCCGCGGCGGAACACGTGTCGCGTGGGTGTTCCCGAACGCGACGTCCGCCCCCACCCTCCGGTCGACTGTCGCCTCCGCCGTCATCAGTGCGTCCGCTGGAGCAGCGTTCCACACTGCGAGCGTCCGGATCCTGGCCGGCCGCAGGCCCCGCTATCGGTGTGCGTCGCTCCTCACCGCCGAGGCCGAGCAGACTGTGCTCGTCGTCGCGGCTGACGAGGTGGTGTGGGAAGCAGATGTGAGGAACGGGCTCGCTGCGCCGGTTCTCAGTGTGGCCGGTTTCGGGCTTGTGCACGCAGGGCTGGGAGGCAGGCGGGTGGTGGCGCACATGATGGTCCTCGCGGTCCCGGCGCGTGCGGTTCAGGCGTGGGGAGGGGTGCCGGCCTCGATCTGCTTCCACGGCGGCTACAACCTTTCGCATCTCTGCGACGAGGCCCGCCCGCGGTGAACACGCACATGTGACGACACCGCGGCTGAGTACCAGTCTCTGTACGGTGGGGAAGGTGCACGTGTCAGACGGACAGAACAGACTCTCACAGGCACGGCGCCGCACTCTACTGCTGGCCTGTGGGGCGGTCATGGTCTTCATCGTGGCGCTGGCGGCGTGGTTCGGGCCCTCGCCGGGGCAGTTCGCCGTTGTTCTGGGGTGGCGCAACGAGGTGCCGGTTCGCGGGTGGGCGGTGGCGGGAGCCGTTGCGGTGGGCTACACCGCATACACGCTCTGGGCGGTGCCGGAGATCCGCCCTCTCGTGTTCGAACGGTCGTGGTTCCGAACCATCGGTGTGCCGTTGGCGCTGCTGTCCGGTCTGATCGAGGAGATGTTCTTCCGACAGGTCGTCATGGATTGGCTGGCGGCCAGAGGCGTCACTGTCCTGCTGCAGATCGTGGTCTCCTCACTGCTGTTCGCCTCCGCGCACGCCGTCTGGGCGCTATTCGGGAAGAGCTGGCCCGCGACAGTGCCGATCCGCGCATCCACGTTCGGATTGGGCGTACTCAGTCGATCGTCTACGTGGCGTCGGACCGAGTCGTGCTGCCGGCAGTCCTTGCGCACGTGGCCATCAACCTCGTCATCGAGCCGGGACTGCTGCTCAGTTCATCGCGTCGGGCGCAGGGTCCCGTCCGGGACACCTGAGGCTTCTCCGATTCTCTGAAGCATCGCAGAGTGGGCCCAGCGGGAAGCGTCTGCGGAAGCATGAACGCCTCGGTCGCTCAGTGGCTGAACCGAGAAGACGTGGTTCCGCAGCAGGATCGGATCTCCCAGGACGCGAAGGTCGGTCGGGCGGGAGACATCGATCTGTCCACCGACTCAGACGGGACGGTTCGGGTCGGCGGTGCGACGACCACTCTGTTCCAGGGGACGGCGCTCGCCTGACCCGGCGGGGACCTCGGCGGCGGTGCCGTCGCCCTGGTTGCCGTGAAGGACGGGCTTACGGTCCGAAGGACGGGCGAACGTACGTGTCCGTCGAACCGTAAGCCCGTCCCTCGCGGAGTGGTGAGGGAAGAGGCCAGGCCCCTCCGTCACCTGCGGGTCGTTGCCTCCGGACCCTCCGTCTTCCGGAGGGTGGGAACAAAACCGCCCTTCGGCCCGGTTAAGATCGTTGATACCACAACGAATCAGCAGCTGAAGCCATTGGCTGGTGTGTGAGCGAGGAGCTCGACGCCCGGGTGTGCACCATCCGTCTGCCGGCCGTTCCTCGCAACTGGAACCGAAGAACGGAAAGGGCACACATGACCATTCACTCCGATGTCACGAAGGTCGTCGGCGGCACGCCGCTGGTGCGACTCAACAAGGCGAGCGAGCGCAGCGGCGCAGAGATCGTCGCGAAGCTCGAAGGCGCCAACCCCGCGAACTCGGTCAAGGACCGGATCGGCGTCGCGATGATCGAGGCTGCAGAGAAGTCCGGCCAGCTGAAGCCCGGCGGCACGGTCGTGGAGGCGACGTCCGGCAACACCGGCATCGCGCTCGCGATGGTGGGTGCTGCGCGCGGCTACAAGGTCGTCCTCACGATGCCGGAATCCATGTCGAAGGAGCGCCGCGCACTGCTGCGCGCGTTCGGTGCGACGCTCGAGCTCACTCCCAAGGCCGACGGCATGCGCGGCGCAGTGGAGAAGGCGGAATCGCTCGCCGACAAGGGCGCCGTTCTGGTCCGCCAGTTCGCCAACGAGGCCAATGCCGCGATCCACGAGTCGACGACCGGACCGGAGATCATCCGCGACACGGACGGCAAAGTCGACGTGTTCGTCTCCGGCATCGGCACCGGCGGCACCATCACCGGTGTGGGCCGCGCGTTCAAGAAGGAGGGCGTCGAGGCGAGGATCGTGGCCGTCGAGCCCGCCGCTTCTCCCATCCTGTCCACGGGCGAGGCCGGTCCGCACATGATCCAGGGGCTGGGTGCGAACTTCATCCCCGAGGTGCTGGACCGCGACATCTACGACGAGGTCGTCACCATCGAGAACGAGGTCTCCTTCGACGTGGCCCGCCAGGTCGCGAAGGACGAGGGCCTGCTCGTGGGCATCTCCTCCGGAGCCGCCATCGCCGCGGCCGAGGCCGAGGGCGCCCGCCCGGAGAACCAGGGCAAGCGCGTGGTCGTCATCCTCCCCGACTTCGGGGAGCGCTACCTCACGACACCGCTGTTCTCGGAGTACATGGATTCCTGATGCGTGGACGCCTCGGACTGATCGGAGCCGCCGCCGCGATCGGCGCGGCAGCCTTCGGGCTGTCGCGTCCGAACGTGCGCGCCACTCTGCGAGAAGACCTCGACACTGCTCGTCGTCGTGATCCTGCGGCTCGCAACGATCTGGTGATCGCCCTGTCGTATCCCGGACTGCACGCGATCTGGGCGCACCGGGGTCTGTACAAGCTGAATCAGTACGACGCGGGGAAGGCGCCCGCCCGTCTGCTGTCGCAGGCGGTGCGGACGCTCACCGGTGTGGAGATCCACCCCGGGGCGGTCATCGGCAGGCGCTTCTTCATCGATCATGCGAACGGTGTCGTGATCGGGGAGACGTCCGAGATCGGTGACGACGTCATGCTCTACCACCAGGTGACGCTGGGTGGCCGATCGATGGCACAGGAGAAGCGCCACCCCACGCTGCGCGACAACGTCGTGGTCGGCACGGGGGCGAAGCTGATCGGCCCGGTGGAGATCGGTGAGAACGCGGCTGTCGGAGCCAACGCCGTCGTGGTCAAGGACGTCGCCGCGGGTGGAACCGCTGTGGGCGTGCCCGCCACGGTGAAGTTCCCCAAGTCGCGCCCGCTGGACGCGGAGGGGCACCCCACCCCAGACGGTGTGCTGACAGATCCAGCGCTCTGGATCTGAGAGTGTCGGATAGTAGGAGTCGACTAGCTGTAGTTCCTCGGGACGTTGTGAACGCTCGAGATAGATGAAGACCTCCGGAAGGATGGGGTTTATCACAACTCTCACCCTCACACGGAGGTCTTCATGTCTCACGCTAACGCACCCCTCACCCCAATCGGTAGAACTCGCCTCGCCGCATTGATCGTTGACCAAGGATGGCCAGTTCGGCGCGCTGCGGAACGATTTCAAGTCTCACCCGCAACGGCATCGAAATGGGCAGCAAGGTATCGCGCCGGTGAGCCCTTGACCGATCGTTCGTCGCGCCCGCATCATTCACCCGCGAGGCTGTCGAAGCGGCGCGAGCATCGCATCATTAGTCTCCGCTTCACCCGCCGCTGGGGCCCACACCGGATCAGTTATCACCTGGGTATCCCGCGGTCCACGATCGAGCGCGTGATCACACGCTACCGAATGCCTCTCCTCGCACATCTCGATCAAGCGACCGGCCTGCCAGTCCGAAAACCTCGGCCCATTCGCTACGAGAAACAGGCTCCGGGTGAGTTGGTGCATGTGGACATTAAGAAGCTCGGCCGTATCCCTGATGGCGGAGGATGGCGAGTTCATGGGCGAGGGTCAGACCAGCAACGGCGCACGTTGCAAGTCACGAATCGAGCAGCGCGTGCAGGCGGGAAACCTTCGCGCGGCTACGTGTACCTCCATCACGCCGTCGATGACCATTCACGCCTCGCGTATTCAGAGATCCTCGCTGACGAGAAGAAGGAGAGCGCAGCCTCGTTCTGGGAGCGAGCCCGCGCGTTCTTCACCGACGCCGGAGTGACTATCACCGGAGTGATGACAGACAACGGGCCCTGCTATCGGTCGCACGCGTTTGCGGAAGCGCTGGGACCGACCGTGAAGCACCGATTCACTCGCCCCTACCGGCCGCAAACCAACGGAAAGGTGGAGCGTTTCAATCGCACCCTCGCGCAGGAATGGGCGTACGCGGTCGCTTATGAAAGCGAAGAAGCCAGGGCCGAAAGTTATGGCACCTGGCTTCATCACTACAATCATCATCGACCCCATACCGGGATCGGCGGTCTCACTCCATCAGATCGTGTTCACAACCTCACTGGGAACTACACGCGGCAAGCGCGACGACATCGTGGTCGCGACGAAGGTCGCTGCGAAGCCGGGGCGCGAGGGCCTGTCGCCGAAGAACGTCGCACTCGCCGCGGACGAATCTCTTCAGCGTCTGCAGACTGACTACATCGACCTGTACTACGCGCACTACCAGGACGACGAGACCCCGATCGTCGAGAGCGCGGCGGCCTTCAACGACCTCGTGACTGCCGGCAAGGTGCGCGCGATCGCGCTGTCGAACCTATCGCCGGATGCGATCGACGAGTGGTTCCGTGTGTCGGAGGAGAACGGCTTCGCGCTGCCGGTCGCACTGCAGCCGCGGTACTCGCTGGTGGCACGGGAGTACGAGGGTGAGATGGCGGCCTCGGCTCGCAAGCACGGCATGTCCGTCTTCCCGTACCAGGTGCTGGCCGGTGGATTCCTGACGGGCAAGTACCGGACGGAGGCGGACCTCGAAGGCCGTGCGCGTGCCGGTGCCGTCGAGCGCTACCTCAACCCGGAAGGGCTGGCGGTCGTCTCCGCCCTGGACGTCGTCGCCGCTGCGCACAGCACGGACGCAGCCTCAGTGGCACTCGCGTGGGCGATGGCAGATGGGAAGATCACCGCTCCGCTCGCCGCAGCAACGAGCACAGCGCAGCTCGACCAGCTCTTCGCGGCGACGGAGCTGACGCTGGCCGCCGACGAGGTCGCAGCACTCGACGAGGCCTCGGCCGCTTTCCGCTGAAGGGGCAGCACCTCGGGAATAGTTAAAGGTATAAACTTGTTATACCGAGTGACAGCGCACAGTAACTCGGATGAAGGAGTGATCGTCTCGTGGCACGCACGGAGAACGGCAAGGTCGTACTAGTGGTCGGCGCGGGGCAGGGCATCGGCCGTGCCGCCGCCGAACGCCTGCACCGCGACGGCTTCAAGGTGGCCATCGGTGATTTCAACTCGGAGACGGCGAACGAAGTCGCTGATGCTCTGGGAGGCAAGGAGAACGGCGCGGTCTCCGTGTATGTCAACGCGACGGATCGCGACAGCGTCTTCGCCGCAGTCGATGAGACAGTGCATGAACTGGGCGGCTTCGACGTCATCATCAACAACGCCGGCATCGCCCCACAGATCTCCGTCGAAGATGTGACGGAGAAGGATTTCGACACGATCTTCGACCTCAACGTCAAGGGGGTCCTCTGGGGCATCCAGGCGGCGACGGCGAAGCTCAAGGAGCAGGGCCACGGCGGCAAGATCATCAGCGCAGCGTCGCAGGCGGGACACAAGGGCAATCCCGGCATCCCGCTCTACACGGCCACGAAGTTCGCTGTTCGTGGCCTCACGCAGACCGCGGCCCAGGATCTCGCCCAGTACGGGATCACGGTGAACACCTATGCTCCCGGCATCGTGCGGACTCCGCTCATGGAGAAGCTCGCGAAGGACACGGCTGACTCTGCAGGCGAGCCCGAAGAGTGGGGCTGGAAGCAGTTCAGCAAGGACATCACGCTGGACCGTCTGTCCGAGCCGGAAGACGTCGCGAACGTCATCTCGTTCCTGTCCGGATCCGATTCGGACTACATCACGGGTCAGTCGATCCTGGTGGACGGCGGAATGGTCTTCAACTGAACCGCGTCAGAGCCAGCCTCTGCGCTGCAGCAGCGCTTCGCTGAGTTCCCAGTGCCGCCTTACGACCTCCGGGTCGTAGGCGGCACTGTTCGTGCGCGCTACCCGCAGGCGATCGGAGTAGTACTCGCCCGATGCCCACTCCGCGCCGGGGGTGCCGGAGATGAAATGCGTCAGTGTGCCGCCGCCCTGCTGAGGCGATGTGAGCAGGCGCTTCGCCGCTCCCTGGTACAACCGGTTCATCATGGTGCCGCCGTCGGATGCGAAGCTCGTCGCGATGACTCCGGGGTGGAACGCGACTGCGGACAGCCCCTGTGCCCCGAACCGCTCGTGCAGCCCCTTGGCGAAGAGGATGTTCGCCAGTTTCGCGTTGCCGTAGGCCCGATTCGCAGAGAACGTCGTGAGCGTCTGGATGTCTTCCAGATCGAGTCGACCGAAGATCTTCGCGCCGATGCTCGCGGTGTTCACGACCGCACCTCCACCCTTCAGCAGCGGATCCAGGAGTCGGTGGGTGAGGAGGAACGGCGCGAGGTGGTCGACCTGGAAGGTCTTCTCGAACCCGTCCTCCGTGATCTGGGGACCAGGGAAGATCCCGCCCGCGTTGTTCGCCAGCACATCGATGCTTCCGTGGTCTGCGGCGATCTGAGTGGCGATCCGGTCCACGTCTGCCAAGCGCGCGAAATCGCCGATGTGGAAGTCGGCGCCGGTCTCCTCTGCGACGGCCCGCGTCTTCTCCGCAGATCTGCCGACGATCACCAGGTTCACATCCCGGGTCGTGAGGATCCGCGCGGCGGCGGCGCCGATCCCGTCGCTGCCTCCCGTGAGGACGACTGTGGGTGTCATGCGGTCTCCGTTCGTCGGTGCTGTCCGCAACGGTATCGGGCTCTCCGTAACGGCACTGGCCGGGCGCGAATCGGCGTGGCGCGTGAACCTCTGCGCGATTCCCAATATCTGGGACTAGCGTGACTGCGATTGCCGTAGTTTCTCGAATGGTGAGAGCTTGTCGCGTCCTCTTGCGCCCGGGATGGTGAGTTCCTATGTTCTTCTCAGGCTTTGATGCACTTCTTCTCAACGGCGAGCAGTTCCCGGATTCCGGGAACACGAAGGGTTTGATCACTCGATGGCACACGGAGCGCTCGGTACAGCTGATCAGAAGGATCCTGCACGCCCCACCTCGGTGGCGATCCTTGACACCACTCTGAGGGACGGTCTGCAGATCGAGAAGGAGATCCCGTCCACTGCGGCGAAGGTGGAGATTGCCTCCCTCCTCATGGATGCGGGCCTCAAACAGCTCGAGATCGGTGCATTCGTGCATCCGAAGAAGGTCCCGCAGATGGCGGACACCGATGCGCTATTCGACCAGCTGGGTCCGCTCGCTGAGGCACGCGGCGTCGATCTCTACGGTCTCGTGTTCAACCGCCGCGGCGCCGAGCGCGCCGTCGCCGCTGGAGCCCGACGCGTGAAGCTCGTCGTGTCCGTCTCCGAAGGGCACTCACAGTCCAACGCCGATTCGACCGTGGCACAGGCGACGGAGCGGATCCTCGACTCCGTCGCCGTCCTCACGAGCGGCGGCGTCTCCTTCGACATTTCCACAGCGGTGAGCTTCATCTGTCCTTTCGACGGGATCACCGACGCCGACCGCCTCGTCGAGGTTCTGCGCCCGTTCGTGGACGCGGGAGCCGAGGGCATCGGACTCGCGGACACGATCGGCAACGCGAACCCCAGCCTCGTCGCGCGCAACACCCGCGCCGTACAGCGGTCGTATCCCGGCCATCCGATCAACCTCCATCTCCACGACACCTTTAACTTCGGCATGGCCAACGTCCTCGCAGCGCTGGACCTCGGGATCGACCGATTCGATGCGACAGTGGGCGGTCTGGGCGGTTGCCCGTTCGCCCCGGGAGCGGCCGGCAACATCGGCACCGACGACCTCGTCCATCTGCTCCATCGCGAAGGTGTGGAGACGGGAGTGGACGGCGAGCTGCTCTCCCGTGTGAGAGAACCACTCATTGCCGCGGTCGCGCACTCGCTGACCTCCAGCCTGTCGGAGATCCCCGCCCCGCCGGCGGCTTTCACACCGGAGGCCGTCGCTATCGCCTCGCAGGGAGGACGAGCATGACACTTCCACTCGAGGGAATCCGCGTCGTCGAACTCTCCCACATGGTCATGGGGCCCAGCTGCGGCATGATCCTCGCGGACCTGGGCGCCGAGGTCATCAAGGTCGAGCCGCGCGGTGACGGCGACAAGACACGCCGTCTGCCCGGGTCCGGCTCGGGGCTGTTCGCGACGTTCAACCGCAACAAGAAGAGCATCCAGCTCGACATCCACGATGCGGAGGACCTGGATATCCTGCTGGCACTGCTGGACACCTCCGACGTGCTGGTGGAGAACTTCCGCGGTGGCAAGATGCAGTCCTACGGGTTGGGCTACGAAACGCTCAAAGCGCGCAATCCCGGACTCGTCTACTGCTCACTCAAGGGGTTCCTACCAGGGCCCTATGGCGACCGCTCGGCCCTCGACGAGGTCGTCCAGATGCTGGGCGGGCTCGCCTACATGACGGGTCCGCCCGGTCGCCCACTGCGGGCCGGAGCGTCGGTGAACGACATCATGGGTGGGATGTTCGGCGTGATCGGCATCCAGGGGGCACTGCGAACCCGCGAGATCACGGGGGAAGGCGCCCACCTCACCAGCTCCCTCTTCGAGAACAACGTCTTCCTCGTCGGCAATCACATGGTCCAGGCACAGACGACCGGTGAAGAGGTCCAGCCGATGTCCAACCGCATCCCCGCCTGGGCGGTCTACGACATCTTCCGCACCGCGGGCGGAGGACAGATCTTCGTCGCCGCGGTGTCGGACACGCAGTTCGCCTCCATGTGCCGGGCATTCGGGCTGGACGACCTGGCCTCCGACATCACGCTCGCCACCAACACGGGCCGCGTCGCTGCGCGGCAGACGATCCACGAGAGTCTCCAGCGACGTCTGGACGAGCTGCCGCTGGAGGAGATCGAGCGGATCTGCGACGAAGCGGATCTGTCGTACGCGCGCGTCAACACTCCGAGCGACCTGGTCGACGACCCCCACCTCACGCAGACCGGTGGGCTGGTCGAGACGCAGACCTCGGGGTCCGACAGCGCACTCGTCCCGCTGTTGCCCCTGCTGATCGACGGACAGCGGCTGGAGAAGAGATCGGAGGTCCCCTTCCCCGGGGAGCACGATGCCGAGGTCCTGGATCCCCTCAGGAAGCGGAACAACCCATGAAGGAAAGCAGGAGAACGATGAAGTCCTCATTCCCACGCAAGGTCGTGGCCCCGCTCGCCATGGGCGCGACCGCACTGCTCGCGCTGAGCGCCTGCGGCTCCGATGGTGGCAGCGCAGGGGGCGGTGACTACCCGGCGCAGCCCATCAACGTCACGGCCCCAGCCGAACCCGGTTCCGGCTGGGACACGACGGCACGCGCCATGGTCTCGTCTCTCGAAGAGGAGGGGCTCACGGACGTGCCTCTGCCCGTCCAGAACCAGCCCGGCGGCACCGGCTGCTCGTGGCTCACCCAGATGGTGGGCATGTCGGGAGAGGACACGGACATCGCGATCACCTCACTCGCGAGTCAGACGATGAACCAGCGAGGACTCTGTGAGCACGGGCCCAGCGACGCGACGATGATCGCAACCCTCTACACGGAGAACTTCATCGTCGTGGCTTCTGCAGATGGCGAGATCGGTGATTTCGACGATCTCATGACTGCGCTCGAGGACGACCCCGGGTCCGTTCCGCTGGCAGCCGCCGGCGACGACAGGTTGCCTTTCGCGCTGCTTGCCGATGCCGCCGGCATCGACCCTGCTGACATCCGGTTCGTCGACTACGAGGGCGGTGGCGAACAGACCAACGCTCTCCTCAACGGCGATGCGGCCGTCGCGATCGCGGGCCTCAGCGAGTTCCGCGGCGTCCTGGAGTCCGGTGACCTGGTTCCGATCGTCTCGTTCGCTCCGGAGACGCTCGAGGCTCCCTTCGACTCCGTTCCGATCGCAGTCGATGAGGGCTACGACGTCGCGCTGGCGAACTGGCGCGGTGTCTATGGCCCCGCCGACATGCCTGAAGAAGCTGTGTCGTACTGGGAAGGCGTGCTGGGGGAGCTCGTGGAGACAGCGTCCTGGCAGGACACCGTCGAGAGCAACCAGTGGACACCGCTCTTCCAGACGGGCGAGGAGATGGCGACGTACATCGACGAGGCGGACCAGACAGTGGCCGACGGCGTCGAGAAGACCGCCATCGGCAGCTGATCCGATACCGCCGTCATCGGGAGGAACCGCGCGCCGGTCACTCCCGATGACGGCGCTCCGAGGGAGAACACCATGAAGGTGCACGACAGACGGGACCTCATCGCCGGCGCAGGAGTCGCGATCATCGGTGCCGTCTACCTGGCGGATACGTTCCGCATCCAGCCGACGAACGATCCGGTGGGGCCCGACACCCTGCCGACGATCGTGGCCGTCGCACTGATGGTGCTGGGTGTCTTCATCGCCGCGACCGCTTTTCGCGCGAAGCCGGAAAACGACGTCGGAGCCTCGATGCTCGCGGCCGCGGGAAACAGAGCGGAGGTGTCCTCCCAACCGTCCGGGGCCGCGGATGCGGAGACCGACGAAGTCGTGGAACCCCCGGTCCGGGTGAGCAGGCTCTTCGTGTACCTGGGTCTGTTCGCCGCGTATGCAGTGCTCCTCATCCCGCTGGGGTTCATCGTCGCGACGACGGCTTTCCTCCTCGCTCTCACGTCGATCTACAACCGGAGTGCGTGGGTGCGCAACATCCTCTACTCCGTGCTGTTCTCGGTCATCATCTATTTCGCGTTCAAGGAAGGCCTGGGCGTCTTCCTCCCGGCCGGGCTGATCGGCTGAGGGGGCTGCTGTGGACACACTCGTCGATCTCGCTGGAGGATTCGCAACCGCGATCCAGCCCGCCAGTCTGTTCTTCGCGCTGCTGGGCGTCCTGCTGGGCACCATCTGCGGCGTCCTGCCGGGTATCGGTCCGATCAGTGCGATCGCGATCCTCATCCCGGTCTCCTTCGGCATGGAGCCGATGCACGGCCTCATCATGCTGTGCGGCATCTACTACGGCTCGATGTACGGCGGGTCCATCACGGCCACCCTCATCAAGACTCCGGGTGAGATCGCGAGTGCTGTCACCGCGATCGACGGCTATGAGATGGCCAAACGTGGGCGCGCACGCGCAGCGCTCGCCACTGCTGCCATCGGTTCGTTCGTCGCAGGCACCCTGGCGATCATCGGTCTCACCTTCCTCTCTCCGCTGCTGGTCCAAGCGTCCCGCGCGTTCGGAGCCGCGGAGTACTTCGTGCTCATGCTCATGGCACTCCTCCTCGCATCATCGATGTCGACGGGGTCACGCGCGAAGGCGCTCGTGTCGATCTGCATCGGACTCGCAGTGGGCATGATCGGGCTGGACTTCCAGACCGGACAGCCACGTCAGACCTTCGGCAGCACGACGCTCCAGGACGGCGTCGAGTTCACCGTGTTCGCGATGGCTCTCTTCGCGATCCCCGAATCCATCCGCCAGCTGTCCCGCCTGAAGACCGGGCGCAAGCAGAGTATCCAGACGATCGAGGCCGGCCCATGGATGACGAAGGACGACTGGAAGCGCTCCGCTGCCCCCTGGGCCCGCGGCTCTGTTCTGGGATTCATCATCGGAGTGCTGCCGGGTGTGGGTCCCTCGCTCGCCTCATTCATGTCCTACGTCATGGAGAAGAAGATCGCGAAGAACCCCACACGGTTCGGCAAGGGGGCCATCGAAGGCGTCGCCGGGCCTGAAGCCGCGAACAACGCCGGTGTGGGCGGCGCGATGATCCCGCTCTTCAGCCTGGGCATCCCCGGTTCCGCGACCACCGCCCTGCTGCTGTTCGTCTTCACGATGTACGGACTCCAGCCGGGGCCGCTCCTCTTCGAAGGCGAATCGACTCTCATCTGGGCGATCATCGCGAGCATGTACATCGGCAACGTCGCGCTCCTCGTGCTCAACCTCCCGCTGGTCAATCTCTTCGTGAAGCTCCTCAAGCTGCCCAAGGAGATCCTCTTCGGATCCGTCCTGGTCCTCGTGTGCATCGGTACCTACGCGATCGAGTTCAGCCTGTCCGGCATGATCATGCTCGTGATCTTCGGCATCATCGGCTACGTCATGGAGGAGTTCGACTTCCCGCTGGCACCCGCGATCCTCGCAATGGTGCTGGTGCCGCTCCTGGAGGACAACTTCCGGCGCGTGCTCCAGATCTCCGGTGGCAGCTTCATGCCGTTCGTCACGCGCCCGCTGTCTCTCACATTCCTCCTCGTCATCGTGGTGGGGCTCGTCGGACCGATCCTGCTTCGGATGCTCCTCAAGCGCAGGGCGCGCACCGCTGCGCGACCCGTGGCGGATTCCCCGTCGGACTCCGTGGCGTGAAGCCCGGCACCGCAGCCGACCTGCGGGGGACCGCGATGACGGATGTGGGCGTGCTCGACAAGGCAGCTGCGATCCTGCGCCTCCTCATGTCCTCGTCGATGACCGCCGGCGAGGTCTGCGCGGCAGTCGACCTGTCGCGGTCCACGGGGTACCGGCTGCTCGCTGCCCTCTCCACGCATGGCTTCATCGTGCGCACCGCCACGGGTCACTACATCCTCGGGCCCTTCCCACGGCGCGATGCGCTCGCGGAGGTGGCGGCGGTCCTCACGGGTCTGCGTGACCAGACGGAGGAGTCTGCGCAGCTGTGGATGCTTCACGGAGATCGGCGCGCCTGTGTCGTGTCGATCGACTCGAAGCACGACCTACGTGTCTCGAAGAGTCCGGGAACGGCGCTCCCCCTGCGCGACGGCGGTTCCGGAGCGCATGCTCTCCTGGCTGCTGGCTCACCGTCAGAGCTCTTCATCACACGGGGTGGTCGGAAGGCGGGAGGCGGCTCTTCAGCGATCGCCTTCGACGTGGACCACGGTCGTCGTCTGGCGCTGTGCGTGTCGTATCCCCTGGCCCGCATCCCGGGCCAGGAGAGCCGACTTTTCAGCGCACTGCTGAGCGACGCCGTTCAGCTCCTCATGAGGATCGTGCCGGAGAGCGGGGCCAGCGACTCGCTGTCCGACATCGCTGCGGGCGCTCGCCTGGAGAGGTGAGCCCCTGCGGCGCCTCGCCGGTCGAGGTGGTTCCCCGCGATCATGCACCGCACGGACCCGCCAGCCCGTTCGATCGTCGGCACCGGGACTGCCAGCACGCTCGCGTGCTCCGCGATTCGCGCCAGCTGCTCCTCCGAAAACGCCGCGTGCGCCGTCGAGGACATCGCGAGGTGCTGCGCTCCGCTGCCAGCGCGCTGCGCCTGAACACCGGTCAGCCCACCACCCGTCAGCTCGATGCAGTTGCCGGCGAACCTGCCCACCTGCTGCTCGGTGATTTCCACGAGCGTCTTGCCGGCCTCGCGCAGTCGTCCCAGGACCTCGGCCCTCTGCCGATCATCACGGATCATCCCGCTGCCGACGATCGCGAGCTCCGTCCCCACGCTCATCAGGACGTTCGTGTGGTAGACCGGCACACCGCGGTGATCGGCGGCGTCGAAGAGGACGGGCTGGTACCCGCGCTCGCGGCAGAAGTCCCGGAAGACCTCGGGCGAGAGCCTGCGCGACCGGCACGCATACGCGACCCGGGCATCGTGGTCGAGCACCATCGCACCTGTTCCCTCGAGGAACTTCTCCTCCCGCTCCGCCACGGAGTAGTCGATGACGCGCCGCACCCGAAACTCGTCCGTCAGCCGTGCGAGGACGTCGGAGCGCCGCTCCGCACGACGATTGGGCGCGTACATCGGGTAGAGGACCACGCTGCCGTCGGAATGCGTCGAGAACCAGTTGTTGGGGAACACGCTGTCCGGAGTCGTGGTCGTGAAGTCATCGAAGACAGTCGCCTCGACGCCCACCTCCGCCAGCGCCCGCGCCAGTGCCGTGACCTCGTCACGAGCTGCTCTCGCGAGCACAGCAGGATCGCCCGAGGCCGGAGCCTGGAACGCGTTGTCCGTCGCCGTCGCGGGATTGGGGGAGAAGAAGTGAGGCCGGATGAGGACCACCCGGGATGGGGCCTGATGCGTCATGTTCACCTCACAGGAGAAAGAGTCGTGATGAGCGAGAAGAGATCCTTCGGATCCTCGGGATCCGCTACGAGATCGATCGTGGACTGCAGATCGGAACCCGCCGTCGCGTCCCGGGCGCACCGGAGCGCGGCGAAGTCCGCGATCGCGAACCCGACGGAGTCGAAGATCGTCACGTCGTCTCCCGACGTCCGGCCGGCCTCCGTCCCGGCGAGCACCTTCCAGAACTCCGTGACGGGGAAGTCTGAAGCCATCTGCTGGATCTCACCCTCGATGCGCGTCTGCGGCGGGAACTCGACGAACACCTTCCCGACCTCCAGCACTCCGGGATCCAGCTCCGTCTTGCCGGGGCAGTCTCCGCCCACCGCGTTGACGTGGACGCCGGGGGCGATCATGTCGCGGGTGACGACGGCGTTGTGCGCCTTGTCCGCGATGCACGTCGTGATGATGTCGGCACCGTCGACGGCCTCGGCGGAAGATGCTGCCTCCGTGATCCGGAAGCCCAGTGGCTCGAGGTTTCTGCGCAGCTTCGCGACCGCAGCCGGATCCGTGTCGCGCACCCGCAGATCCTCGATGCCCAGCGCCGCCCGGAAGGCCAGGGCCTGGAACTCCGCCTGCGATCCTGCACCCACGAGCGCCATCGTCGTCGAATCCGAACGTGCGAGCACCCGTGCAGTCAGCGCCGAGGTCGCCGCGGTCCGCAGCGCGGTGATGAGCGTCATCTCGGACAGGAAGACGGGGTAGCCGTTGTCGACATCGGCCAGCACGCCGAACGCCGTGACCGTCTGGAACCCGCGGGCCGGGTTCGACGGGTGCCCATTCACGTACTTGAACGAGTACAGCTCCTGGTCGGACGTCGGCATGAGCTCGATGACGCCGAAGGGGGTATGGCTTGCCACGCGCGGGATCTTGTCGAACTGCTCCCACCGGAGGAAATCTTCTTCGAGGTAGTCCGTCATGCGAGCGAGGATCCGCTCCGCGCCGTCCCGGTGGATCCACTGGGCAGTGTGTGCGACATCGAGGAACTGGGTCATCGGTCACTCCTTCTCTCATCGGTCGTGCTGTGTCAGTCGTGCTGCCTCATCTGAGGTGCGGCAATCACGCTACGGAGAACGATGTGCGCACGATAGAGGAGAACTGCGCGACTTCTGACTACTCTCTATGCACTCTGCTTGCACGGAGATAGCATTCTGCTCATGGAGCGCCTCACTGACCTCGATAAGCGGCTGCTGTCTGCACTGCGCAACAACGGCAGGGAGCCGATCGCGACGCTGGCCCAGATGCTGGGTGTGTCGCGCGCGACGGTCGCCAAGCGGATCGACCGGCTCACAGCGTCTGGCGTCATCGTCGGCTTCACCGTCCGTGTCCGCGATCAGGCGGAGATCGACCAGGTCCGCGCGGTCTCCGTCATCGAGGTCGAAGGCAGGACCACGGACCACGTCATCCGGGAGCTGCGCGGATTTCCGGAGATCCAGGCGCTTCATACGACCAACGGGGGATGGGACCTCGTCGTCGAATCCTCGTGCCCCGACCTGGTCGCCTTCGACGACATGCTGCGGCGGATCCGTGGGATCGACGGCATCGTCAACAGCGAATCGAGCCTGCTGCTCAGCTCCGTCATGCGCTGACTCTCGACTCGCGCCTGCTGACTCTCGACTCAGGCCTGCTGAATCGGCTCGCAACCCCTTCAAGTCAGCCTCACCTGAATTAGGTAAGGACTTCCTATCTCATTGCGGTATGCTTCCCGAGTCGAGCGTGCGCGAGCACGCGCCGATCCCTGACGGACCGGGCATCCCGGGACGTCCCCACTGTCGCATTCCGTTCACGAGGAGTCGCCGCCCATGCGCACAACGCGCTCTGCGCTCGCCGCCGTCACGGCCACCGCCGCCCTTGTCCTCTCCGCCTGCGGCGGAGGCGGCGATACCGACTCCGCAGCAGAATCAGGCGGATCCGGCGACGGAACCTTCCCCATCACCGTCGAGCACGCGTTCGGTGAGACCGTCATCGAGCAGAAGCCGGAGCGCGTCGCCGCCGTCGCATGGGGCAACCACGAGGCCGCACTCGCACTGGGCGTCGTGCCCGTCATCATGGAGCAGGCCACCTACGGCGATGACGACGGCAACGGCGTCCTGCCGTGGGTCGAGGACAAGGTCGAGGAGATGGGCGAGGAGCTGCCCGCCACCTACGACTTCACCGACGGCATCGACTTCGAGGCGATCGCGAACTCGGAGCCCGACGTCATCCTCGCCGGCTATTCGGGCCTCACCCAGGAGGAGTACGACACGCTGTCCCAGATCGCGCCCGTGGTCGCCTATCCGAAGACCCCGTGGGGCTCCACCTGGCAGGACACGATCACGCAGGACGCGAAGGGCCTCGGCCTCGAAGCGGAGGGTCAGGCGCTCATCGAGGAGAACGAAGCCATCCTCGAGGAGAAGGTCGCCGAGTACGACAACCTGGCCGGGACCTCGGCGATGTGGGGGTATGCGGACCCGCAGGATGCCAGCACGTTCGGCTTCTTCACGGTCAGTGACCCCCGCGTGCAGTTCCTCCCGGAGATCGGCATGGAGATCCCCGAATCCGTGACGACGGCATCCGAGGGCAACGAGGCGTTCATGGGCTCGGAGAGCTCGGAGACCGCCGCGGACACCTTCGCGGACGCGGACATCCTCATCGTCGCGGAGGACAACGACCAGAAGGCCACCCTCCAGGACGACCCGCTGCTGTCGAAGATCCCCGCGGTCGAACGCGACTCCATCGCCTGGCTGCCGGAGAACGCCCCGGAAGCCGCCGCGTCCAACCCGTCGCCGCTCAACATCGATACTGAGTACATGGACAGCTACCTCGAGACCCTCGACGCGGCCGCTGCGAAGGCCGCACAGGACTGATCCGGCCTCCCAGCCGCGGATGCACCATGAGCTCCCTCACCGCCCAGCCGATCGCGCCGCCAGTCATCGCCCCTGCCCCGCCTGCCCTGACCGGGCGGAAGCGGTCGTGGTCGGTGCGGGCGGTCGCGCTCGTCGCGCTCGCGGTCGCTCTCGTCCTCGTCGCCGCCGCGTCCGTCGCCTTCGGCGCACGCGGGGTGACCTGGGCGGACATCGTCGCAGGTGTCTCCGGTTCGCAGGAGACCCTCGCCGAGGCCGCCGTCTCGCAGCGCGTCCCCCGCACCCTGCTCGCGCTGGTCGTCGGCGCGGCTCTCGGAGTCTCCGGGGCACTGATGCAGGGCGTCAGCCGCAATCCGCTGGCCGACCCCGGCATCTTCGGCATCAACAACGGCGCCGCGCTCTTCGTCGTCATCGGCATGACCTTCTTCAACATGACGGACCAGTACGCGTTCATCTGGGTCGCACTGGCCGGAGCCGCCGTGACCGCGGTCTTCGTCTACCTGGTCGGCTCCCTGGGCCGTGGGGGCACGACCCCGCTCAAGCTCGCCCTCGCCGGCGCCGCGACGTCGATCGCACTGAGCTCGCTCGTGTCCGCCGTCATCCTTCCGCGCGTCGAGGTCATGGATTCGTTCCGCTTCTGGCAGATCGGCGGCGTGGGCGGCGCCGCGTTCGACACGATCGCCCGCGTGGCCCCGTTCCTCCTCGTCGGCTTCGTGCTGGCGCTCGTGAGCGCGCGCGGGCTCAACTCGCTGGCGCTCGGCGATGAGATGGCGCGCGGGCTGGGCGTCCACGTCGAGCGCACCCGCATCATCGCCGGCGTGGGCGCCGTCCTGCTGTGCGGCGGCGCGACGGCGGTCGCCGGTCCCATCGCGTTCATCGGCCTCGTCGTGCCCCACGTGTGCCGCATGCTCTTCGGCCCCGACCACCGGTGGCTGCTCCCGCTGTCGGCGTGCACCGGTGCAGTGCTGCTCACCGCCTCGGACGTCATCGGCCGGATCATCGCCCGTCCGGAGGAGCTCGAGGTCGGCATCGTCACCGCGCTCGTCGGCGCACCCTTCTTCATCCTCATCGTCCGCCGCATGAAGGTGCGCGCACTGTGAAACAGACCGCCGAGGCCCACTCCGGCGCCGAGGCCCGGGTCGGGTCGGTCATCGAGCGCGTCACCGCGGGCCGCCGGTCGCGGCGGCGCCGCTACCTCCTCGTGTGCGCAGCGCTCACGGTCCTCGTCCTCGCGATGCTCGCCGTCTCGCTGATGTTCGGTCGCCAGTTCTACGGTCCCGGCGAGGTCGTCCGGGTGCTGCTTGGGGAGCAGGTGTCCGGCGCCTCGTTCACGGTGGGCGTGCTGCGTCTGCCGCGAGCACTGGTGGGCCTGCTGGCCGGCGTCGCGTTCGGCATGGCCGGCATCACCTTCCAGACGATGCTGCGCAACCCCCTGGCCAGCCCGGACATCATCGGGATCAGTTCCGGGGCCTCGGCGGCGGCGGTGTTCGGCATCGTCATGCTGTCCCTGTCGGAGACCGCCGTGTCGATCGTCGCGACGATCGCCGCGCTCGTGACCGCGGGGATCATCTACCTCCTGTCCTTCAAGGGCGGACTGTCGGGCACTCGCCTGATCCTCATCGGAATCGGCATCGCCGCGATGCTCCAGTCCGTCGTCTCATACGTGATCTCGCGGGCTGCGCAGTGGGACCTGCAGACGGCGATGCGGTGGCTCAACGGCAACCTCAACAATTCGACGATGGATCAAGCGGTCCCGCTCGTTGTGGCGGTGGTCATCGGATCCGCTGCGCTCGCGATGCTGTCGAAGGGGCTCGACACGCTGCGGCTGGGGGAGGAGGCATCGGCGGCGCTCGGTGTGAGCGTCGAGCGCACACGGCTGCTGCTGATCCTCTTCGCGGTGGTGCTGCTCGCATTCGCAACCGCGGCCGCGGGGCCGATCGCGTTCGTCGCGTTCCTGTCCGGCCCCATCTCGGTGCGGCTGCTGGGACCCGCGCGGTCCGCCGGGTCGCCGCTCATCCCCGCAGCGCTCGTCGGCGCACTGCTCGTGCTCGTCGCGGACTTCGCCGGCCAGTTCGCGTTCGGGACCCGCTACCCGGTGGGCGTCATCACGGGTGTGCTCGGGGCCCCGTACCTCATCTACCTCCTCATCCGCTCGACCCGCTCCGGAGGCATCCAGTGACCTACGACCATTCGCTCGTCGCGCAGGACGTCACGCTCGGGTACGGGGACAGGACCGTCATCAGGGACCTCGCCGTCGATCTGGTGCCCGGGGAGATCACCGTCATCGTCGGATCGAACGGCTGCGGCAAGTCGACGCTGCTGAAATCGATGGCGCGTCTGCTCACGCCGCAGGCCGGACGCGTCGTGCTCGACGGCAAGGACATCCACTCGATGCCGACCAAGGAGGTCGCGCGCGTGCTGGGGCTGCTGCCGCAGTCGCCGATCGCACCGGAGGGCATCATCGTCTCCGACCTGGTGGGCCGTGGACGGCATCCGCACCAGGGGATGTTCGCCCGCTGGTCCGCGGAGGACGACCGCGCGGTCGCAGAGGCACTCATGGTGACGGACACCGTCGACCTGGTGGAGCGCCCGGTCGATGAGCTCTCCGGCGGTCAGCGCCAGCGCGTGTGGATCGCGATGGTGCTCGCCCAGCGGGCGCATCTGCTGCTGCTCGACGAGCCCACCACGTTCCTCGACGTCGCGAACCAGGTCGAGGTGCTCGACCTCCTCACGGACCTCAACCGCAGGTCCGGCACGACGATCGCGATGGTGCTGCACGATCTGAATCTGGCGGCCCGGTACGCGGATCGACTGGTCGCCGTGCACGACGGCGGCGTCTACGCGCAGGGTGCGCCGGAGGACGTCCTGACGGAGACGACGGTCGAAGCGGTCTTCGGGCTCACCTCCCGTGTCATCGAGGACCCGGTGTCGGGCAAGCCGCTCGTGGTGCCGGTGGGAAGGCATCACTCCCACGTCCGGTGAGGCATCAGGCGATCCCGAGATGCGGTTCGTGCTCCTGAAGAGCATCATGGACGTATACCGGAGGAACGACGCTGCGTAAGGAGCCACTATGTGCCGACGAGTCACGTGCCGGACGTGTGAGAAGCCCACATGGATGGGATGCGGCGACCACATCGAAGAGGCGCTCGAGGGAGTGCCGCCGGCCGACCGCTGCCAGTGCCGCGGCTGATCGCCGCGCACGGCTGATGCACCGCGACTGACTGACCTGACTCACGCTGACACCAGGGAGACTCCCATGCTCTTGGAACGCATCTACGACGAAGACCTCGCACACGCGAGCTACATCATCGGCTGCCAGGCGGAGGGAGAGGCGCTCGTCATCGATCCTCGCCGGGACGTCGGCGACTACCTCCGCATCGCCGAGGCGAACGGGATGCGGATCGTGGGCGTGGCGGAGACCCACATCCACGCCGACTACCTCTCCGGCACCCGCGAGCTCGCGGCAGCCACCGGGGCGACCGTCTACGTGTCCGACGAAGGCGGCCAGGACTGGACGTACGGAGCCGACTTCGACGGCGCGGTGCGGATGAAGGACGGCCATGAGATCCGGTTCGGAAACGTCACGGTGAAGGCCATGCACACTCCCGGTCACACACCGGAGCACATGTCCCTGCTGGTGACTGACGGTGGGCAGGCCGATGCGCCGGGCTTCATGCTCACGGGGGACTTCGTCTTCGTCGGCGACCTGGGCCGGCCCGACCTCCTGGACGAGGCAGCCGGGGGAGTGGACACCCGGTTCGAAGGCGGGAAGGCGCTCTTCGCCAGCCTGCGCGACCGCTTCCTCACCCTGCCGGACTACGTGCAGGTGCTTCCCGCGCACGGTGCGGGAAGCGCGTGCGGCAAGGCACTGGGTGCGATCCCGACGACGACCGTCGGATATGAGCGCGCGTTCGCCTGGTGGGCACCGTACCTCCGGGAGGACGACGAGCAGGGGTTCCTCGATGAGCTGCTGGCGGGACAGCCCGACGCACACGCCTACTTCGGTCGGATGAAGGTGCAGAACCGGGATGGGCCCGCAGTGCTGGGTTCGGTGCCGGACCTCGTCGAGTACACGGCGGACGACCTGCGCCCGGAGCTGGAGGCCGACCGGATGATTCTGGTCGACACCCGGCACAACAGCCTCGTGCACGAAGGCACCGTCCCCGGGTCGCTGAACATCCCCGGTGCGGCGAAGACCGCGAGCTTCGGCGCGTGGGCCTACAACCCGCAGGTCGAGGTGCGGTCGCTCGTGCTGCTCGCCGATTCGGCGGAGGACGCGGAGCGCATGCGCGACCACCTCGTACGCGTAGGGATCGACACGGTGCGGGGATGGATCGGCTCGCTCGAGGGATTGGACCTGGTGCCGCCGCGCCTCGTGGCGCCGCAGGATCTGGACGACCTCGACCGGGTCATGCTGCTCGACGTGCGGAACAAGACGGAGTACGCGTCCGGTCACCTGCCGGGCGCGCAGCAGCTGTCGGGCGGTCGCGTCCTGTGGCACACGGACGCGCTGCCGCAGGACGGCACGATCGTCACATACTGCCAGAGCGGAGTCCGCAGCAGCGTGGCGGCGAGCGCCCTGCGCAGGGAGGGCTACGACATCGCGGAACTGGACGGCAGCTACCTCGGGTGGACCGCGATCGCGGGCAACGAGCCGGTCTCCGCGGAGGTGTAGGCCGCAGCATGTCGCAGATGAGGGTGAGCGCCGCCGCGTCGCTGATGGGCGTCTCCGATGACACGATCCGCCGGTGGGTCGATCGGGGGCAGATCGAGGCGACGACGGATGATGCCGGTCGCGTCATGGTGGACGGCGCGTCGCTGGCTGCCCTGGCGAAGGAGAACGCGGAGAAGCAGCGGCTCGATGCCCTTGACGGGGGCGCCGGGCGGCGGTCGGCGCGGAACCACCTCACCGGCCTCGTGACGAACGTGGTCTCCGATCGCGTCATGAGTCAGGTAGAGCTGCAGTGCGGCCCCTTCCGCGTGGTCTCCCTCATCTCGACGGAAGCGGTCGAGGAGCTGGGCCTCGAGGTCGGTTCCGTCGCCACCGCGGTCATCAAGGCGACCAACGTGACGGTCGAGGGCTCGAGCGGCTGAGACTCCAGCGTGCGAGGCTCCAGCCTCCGGCGCACCTGCCCTCCCGTTCCGGGCTCACCTTCACTCCCATTCCGGTCGGACTCCGTCCTCCCATGAGGGGCGGACTCTGCCCCTCCGGGGCTTCCGGTGACCCATCGCATGCATCCCGGGGAACAAACGTCGCCTCTAATAGGTTAAAGTTTTCAGTAAGTAGTTGAGGTCTGAACAACTCGACTGGAACATGAGCCAGGAGGCAGCGATGGAATTCGGCATCTTCACGATCGGTGACGTCACGACCGACCCGACCAACGGCACCACCCCCACCGAGGGCGAGCGGATCAAGGCGGTCGTCACGATCGCCAAGCATGCGGAGGAGGCGGGACTGGACGTCTTCGCCACCGGACAGCACCACAACCCGCCGTTCGTCGCACCCGCGAACCCGCCGGTGCTGCTCGCGAACATCGCGGCGCAGACGGAGCGGATCCAGCTCTCGACCGCCACGACCCTCATCACGACGACGGACCCCGTGCGCATCGCGGAGGACTACTCCTACCTGCAGCACCTGGCCGGCGGACGCGTCGATCTCACCATGGGCCGCGGCAACACCGGTCCCGTCTACCCGTGGTTCGGCAAGGACATCCGCCAGGGCATCCCGCTCGCAGTGGAGAACTACAACCTGCTCTACCGCCTTGTTATGTCTCAAGAGATGGGTGACAGTTCTGCATCAGGACATCGGTGACAGTGTGGGGCGTCTTGGTGGTGACACTTCCCGACTGTGATTGAGGGGTGAGCAGAAACGAACCCGTTGATCCCCGCG
>NZ_FXZF01000026.1:0-42635 GCF_900169375.1 Brevibacterium sp. Mu109 | reverse complement strand
CGCGGGGATCAACGGGTTCGTTTCTGCTCACCCCTCAATCACAGTCGGGAAGTGTCACCACCAAGACGCCCCACACTGTCACCGATGTCCTGATGCAGAACTGTCACCCATCTCTTGAGACATAACACTCGAAACGACGAGACACCAGCTTTCATCAGGTCGCATGGCTTCTTTCCTATGCGGTCTGATGAAAGCTGGTGTCTCGTGCTGCGCGCCCGTCCAGCGCTGTGCGCGTCCAGCGCAGAAGGAGCCCTCAGCCCACCGTGAGTGCCGGCTGCGCGGGTCCCGAAGGACCAGCCGGACCAGCAGGCCCTGCCGGCGCGACCGGGACCACGCTGAGCGCGTCGCCCTCCACCGTGACCTTCACCCGGTCGCCCTCGCCCACCGCGGAATCGACGAGCAGGTCCGCGATCGCGTCGTCCAGCTCGCGCTGGATCACGCGGCGCAGCGGACGCGCGCCGTACTCCGGCTCGTAGCCGTGGTCCGCGATGAGGTCCACGGACTCGTCGTCGACCGTCAGCGAGATGCCCTGTGCGGCCAGTCGCGCCTCCGAGTCCTTGAGCTGCAGACGCACGATCGAGCGCAGCTGCTCACGATCGAGCTTGCGGAACAGCACGATGTCGTCGATCCGGTTGAGGAACTCCGGGCGCATGGTCTCCCGCAGGCGGCCCATGACCCTGCTGCGGACATCCGCATCCGCACCGGTCCCCGATCCGTCGCCAGCAGAGAAGCCGATGGTCCCGATCGAGCTCGTGAGGAACTCGGAGCCCAGGTTCGACGTCATGATGATGACCGTGTTCCGGAAGTCGACCGTGCGGCCCTGACCGTCGGTGAGGCGCCCGTCGTCCAGCACCTGCAGCAGCAGGTTGAAGACGTCCGGGTGTGCCTTCTCCACCTCGTCCAGCAGGACGACAGAGTACGGGCGCCTGCGCACGCGCTCGGTGAGCTGTCCCGCCTCGTCGTAGCCGACGTACCCGGGAGGTGCGCCGACCAGCCGGCTCGCGGTGTGCTTCTCCCCGAACTCGCTCATGTCGAAGCGGACCATCGCGTCCTCGTCGCCGAACAGCGACGTCGCGAGTGCCCGCGCCAGCTCCGTCTTGCCCACGCCCGTGGGCCCCAGGAACAGGAACGATCCGACGGGCCTGCTCTCATCGCTCATGCCGACCCGGCTGCGCCGCACCGACTTCGCGACGGCCTTCACGGCGTCGTCCTGGCCGATGACCTGCTCGTGCAGCTCCTCCTCCAGGTGCGCCAGCCGCTGCCGGTCATCCTGGGTGAGGCGCGAGACCGGGACCCCCGTCGCGCGGGCGACGACCTCCGCGATGCGCTCCTCGTCGACGGTGAGGATCTCCGGCGCCGGGCCCGAGGCTGCGTCACCCGAGGCGTCCTGCTGACCGGACCGTGCGGTCTGGTCCGAGTCCGCCGCCGAGGCCCCGGCCGCCGACTGCTGGCCGTATGCCTCCGCGATCTGCTCCTGCACCCCGACGATCTCGTCGCGCAGACGGGCCGCCTCCTCGAACTGCTCGGCCGCGACGGCACCGCTCTTCTCCGACTCGAGCCTGTCCTCCGTCGCCTTCAGCGCGTCGATGTCGATGCCGGGCACCCGGGTGAGGCTCACGCGGGCACCCGCCTGGTCGATGAGGTCGATCGCCTTGTCCGGCAGGTGCCGATCCGTGATGTAGCGGGCGGACATCTCCACGGCCGCGCGCACGGCCTCGTCCGTGTACTGCACGCTGTGGTGCTCCTCGTAGCGCTCCTTGAGCCCCATGAGGATGGTCACCGCGTCCTCGCGAGACGGCTCGTCGACCGTCACCGGCTGGAAGCGGCGCGCGAACGCGGGGTCCTTCTCCACACGCCGGAACTCGTCCAGCGTCGTCGCGCCGATCAGATGCAGCTCGCCGCGCGCCAGGCGCGGCTTCAGGATGTTGCCGGCGTCCATGCCGCCGGAGTCTCCGCCGCCTCCGGCGCCCAGCACGGTGTGCACCTCGTCGATGAAGACGATGTACTCGCCCTCGCCCGCCGTGATCTCATCGAGCAGCGTCGTGAGGCGCTCCTCGAAGTCTCCCCGGTACTTCGTGCCCGCGAGCATCGCGGCCAGGTCGAGCGAGATCACGCGCCTGCCGCGCAGCTGTGCAGGCACTTCGTCCGCGACGATCGCCCGCGCCAGGCCCTCGACGACCGCGGTCTTGCCGACGCCCGCCTCACCGATCAGCACGGGGTTGTTCTTCGTCCGGCGGGCCAGGATCTCGATGGTCTGAGCGATCTCGTCGGACCTGCCGATGACCGGATCCAGCAGATCCTCGCGCGCCTCGGCCGTGAGGTCATGGCCGAACGCGTCGAGCATCGGAGTCTCCGATTCGGCGTCCATGCCATCGTCCGACTGGCCGATGACCTGTCCGGATTCGGCGGCCTGGGCGGCGGCCTGCTGCAGCGACTGCGGGCTGACCCCGGCGCCTGCGAGCAGCTGTCCGACGGACGACTCCTGGTTCAGGACGAACGCGAGGAACACGTGCTCGGGATCGATGTAGGTCGAGCCGAAGCCGCGCGCCACCTGGTAGGCGTCGAGCAGCGACTTCTGGGTCGCCTGCGTGAGCGACACCTGTCCCGGCACCCGTGACTCCGCGCGTTCGGGGAGGCGCGATTCCGCCGCCTGCGCGATCGCCTTCGGGTCCGCGCCGGTCGCCGCGACCTGACCGCGGATCTGGTCGTGCTCCATCATGACGCGGAGCAGGTGGAGGACATCGACCTCCGCGTGGCCGTGCTCCGCGGCGAATGTGCCCGCGGCGCCCAGCAGCTCGTGCGTACGGCGCGTGAGCAGGCGCGTGATGTCGACGGGCCGACGTGCGCGGCCCTGGTTCTGCAGCAGCCGGGCGAGGAACTCCTCGAAGGAATCGCCGCCCGCACCGGATGGTCCGAAGAAGGTTGCCAAGAGAACTCCCGAAAGATTGAGTGACGTACGCTCAAGTCAACGTATGAGCGGCCTAGATATTCCCACCGCACTGCTCTGGATTCGCTGAGGCTCCCGATTCATCGAGGCCCCTGATTCTCGTCGAGGCCCCTGAGGCGTCGACACCCAGCATGCACCGAGGCCCCGGTCGCCGCGCGGCGATCGGGGCCTCGGTCTTCGCGCGAGCGAAGGAGACGGAAGAGGGTCAGTCCTCCTCGTCCTCCTTCTTCTCCACGATGAGCGTCTCCGTCGTGAGCACCAGTGCCGCGATCGAGGCTGCGTTCCGCATGGCGGAGCGCGTCACCTTGACCGGGTCGATGATGCCGGCGGCGATCAGATCGCCGTACTCGCCTGTCGCTGCGTTGTAGCCCTGACCGGGCTCCAGCTCTGCGACCTTGTTCGCGACGACGAAGCCGTCCTGGCCCGCGTTCTCAGCGATCCAGCGCAGCGGCTGCACGACGCCGCGGCGGACGATGCCCACACCGGTGGCCGCGTCGCCCGTGAGGCCCAGGTCCGTGCCATCCAGCGCCTTCGCAGCGTGGATGAGCGCGGAGCCGCCGCCGGGGACGATGCCCTCTTCGATCGCAGCGCGCGTAGCGGACACAGCGTCCTCCACACGGTGCTTGCGCTCCTTGAGCTCGACCTCCGTGGCTGCACCGACCTTGATGACGGCCACGCCGCCGGCCAGCTTCGCCAGGCGCTCCTGGAGCTTCTCCCGGTCCCAGTCCGAATCGGTGTTCTCCACCTCGGAGCGGATCTGCGCGACGCGTCCGGCGACGTCCTCATCGGAGCCTGCACCGTCGACGACGGTCGTGGCGTCCTTCGTGACGGTGACGGTGCGCGCCGAGCCCAGCTGGTCGAGAGTGACCTGGTCGAGCTTCATGCCCATGTCGGGCGTGACGACCTCTCCGCCGGTGAGCGTCGCGAGGTCCTGCAGGATCGCCTTGCGACGATCGCCGAATCCGGGCGCCTTGACCGCGGCGACGTTGATGATGCCGCGGATCTTGTTGACGACCAGCGTGGAGAGGGCCTCGCCCTCGATGTCCTCGGCCACGATGAACAGCGGCTTGCCGGCCTGCTGCACCTTCTCGAGCACCGGGAGCAGCTCCTGGATGTTCGAGATCTTGCCCTGGTTGATGAGGATGTACGGATCGGCCAGGACTGCTTCCTGACGATCCGCGTCCGTCACGAAGTACGGGGACAGGAAGCCCTTGTCGAACTGCATGCCCTCTGCGAACTCGAGTTCGACGGAGGATGCCTGCGATTCGTCGATCGTGATGACGCCGTCCTTGCCGACCTTGTCGAAGGCGTCGGCGATGAGCGTGCCGATCTCCTGCGACTGCGCCGACAGAGCCGCGACGTGCGCGATCTCTGCGGAGCCGTCGACCTCGCGGGCGTTCTCGCGCAGACGTGCCTCGACGGCCTCGACTGCGGCTTCGATGCCGGCCTTGAGCTGGCTGGGTGCTGCTCCGGCCGCCACGTTGCGGAGGCCTTCGTGGACCAGCGCCTGTGCGAGCACGGTGGCGGTGGTGGTGCCGTCGCCGGCGACGTCGTTCGTCTTCGTCGCGACTTCCTTGGCCAGCTGAGCGCCGAGGTTCTCGTACGGGTCGTCGAGCTCGATCTCACGAGCGATGGTCACACCATCGTTCGTGATGGTCGGTGCGCCCCACGCCTTGTCGAGGACGACGTTGCGGCCGCGAGGTCCGAGCGTCACCTTGACGGTGTCCGCCAGGACGTTCACGCCGCGTTCGAGGGCCTTGCGCGCCTCGTCGTCGAACTGAAGGGTCTTTGCCATATCTGAGTTCTTCCTCCCTCTGGAGTGAGTACGTATCAGCGAATGTGCTGCAGTGCGCGTTCACGAACGCGCGAGGGAGTCAGGAGATGACTGCGAGGACGTCGCGAGCCGACAGGACGAGGTACTCCTCGCCGCTGTACTTGAGCTCCGTGCCGCCGTACTTCGAGTAGACGACCTTGTCGCCCACCTGGACGTCCAGCGGGATGCGCGAGCCGTTGTCGGCGACGCGGCCGGGGCCCACTGCCACGACCTCGCCCTCCTGGGGCTTCTCCTTGGCGGTGTCGGGGATGACCAGACCGGAAGCGGTGGTCTGCTCAGCTTCGACCTGACGGACGACGATGCGATCTTCGAGCGGCTTGATGGAGACCGACATGTGCGGACACTCTCCTTAATAGGTATGTCGTGACTGCGTGCGCCGGGACGGCACACCCCGGGTGGGGCGTATGTCGCGGCCCGTCGTCGCGGGTGCCGGGCTGCGATGCCGATTGCGCACTTCTAGCACTCACGTGGTGCGTGTGCTAATCAGAACTCTAGTGAGGTGCTGGCACTCGGTCAACCCGAGTGCCAGCCGCTTCTCGCACCGCCCCTGACCTGTTACCGAGCAGGTATCGCTGACAGATATAGAAGCAGGTAGTGTGAAAACCGGCGGTCATCATCCCGCCGTCGCACCGAATGCGTCACCGACGACGTCAGCTTTCCTGAGGAGACTCAATGGACCTGCAATCATTCGACTGGGCAGCACTACTGGAGAAGGCCATTGCAGTCATTGCAATCCTACTGGTCGCGTGGATCGTGGCCTGGGCCGTGAAATGGGTGCTCAAGAAACTGGTCACCAGAGTTCCACTCCTGCAGAGGAGTGACGGCAACGGAGAATCGCTCGGCAATTCGATAGGCCAGATCGCCTCCCTGCTGGTGTGGCTGTTCGCACTCATCGCGATTCTGCAGGTCTTCGCACTCGAGCAGGTCCTGCGGCCCGTCCAGGATCTCCTGGGCACCGCGCTGGGCTTCATCCCCAACATCGTCGGGGCCGGATTCGTCTTCTTCATCGGGTTCGTCCTCGCACGCATCGTGAAGCAGCTGCTCGACGCGACGATCGGCCGGATCGACTTCGCAGGACTCGTCGGTCGTGCGCGCACGGCCGGCGGCAGCTCCCCCGTTCAGCCCACCGACCGCGACGAGGACGCGACCACGTCTTCCGCCCCCAGCGCGGCCGAGGCCGCGCAGACGAATGCCCGCATCACGTCTGCGATCTCCACGACCGCCTTCGCACTGATCCTCATCGTCGTGTCCATCTCGGCACTGCAGATCCTCGGGATCTCGGCGATCTCGGATCCCGCCACCGCGATGCTCGACATGATCCTCGCCGCGATCCCACTCGTCCTCGCGGCGGCGATCCTCTTGGGGATCGGCGCGCTCATCGCCAAGTTCGCGGGCACTCTGCTGGAGAACATCCTGCACGGCGTGGGAACCGACCGCTTCGCCGCGCAGCTCGGCGTGGAGCCTTCGCAGACCAGCGTGTCGAGCATCCTGGCCAAGGTCGCACAGGTCGCGATCCTGCTCTTCTTCGCGATCATGGCCGCACGGACGCTGGGCTTCCCCGAGATCACGGTCCTTCTGAACGAGATCCTCGAACTCGGCGGACGGGTGCTGTTCGGTGCCGCCGTGATCGGGGCAGGGTTCTTCATCGCGAACCTCCTGGCGCGCATGGTCGGTTCACGCCCGGCCGCCACCATGATCCGATACGGAACGCTGCTGCTCTTCGTCGCGATGGGCCTGCAGTTCATGGGGATCGCGGATTCGATCATCACGCTCGCCTTCGGGTCGATCGTCGTCGGCGGTGCACTCGCCGCGGCCCTGGCGTTCGGGATCGGCGGTCGCGATGCCGCAGCCCGCGCCCTCAACCGGCTCGAAGAGCGGAAGCCGGCCGACGGTCCTGACGCCGCCGAATCGGCCGGCCACTCGAACGGGCCGCCAGCCTGACCTCGTCGGCTGACGCGCACCGCAGTGCGCAGTGAGCCACCCGCCGGAAAGGGGGCGGGCCATCCGGAAGTCCGGGCGGCCCGCCCCCTTTGCGGTGGACCTGCGATCGTGACGACGAGGTGGAGGAGAGCGGGGAGGCCGGGCCTCAGCCGACCCCGACCATGCCGGCGCACTCCCACTGGCTCCAGCCGTAGCGCTCCTGCAGCATCTTCGCGCGCATGAACTGCTCCTGGGGGCTCGCGTCGGCGGGGTTGCCGCTGCCGCCCACGCCCTCCCAGGTGGGGATCCCGAACTGGAAGAGCCCGAAGTACTTGTTGTTCTGCCGGTTCACGGCCTTCGGGTTGAACTCCGATTCGCACTGCACGATCTTGTACCAGGGGCTGCCGGGGCCGCCGACCATGGCCTTGATGTCCTCGGTCGACATCGTCGTCCCGTCGTCAGCCGGCACCTCGTAGCTGTCCGGGTCCTCCGGGTCGCCCGTGCCGATCAGCACGACCTTCTCCACCGGCTCCTCGATGACCTCTTCGGACAATTCGACGCGGGTGATCTCCTCACCGTCGATCTCACCGACCTCGTAGACGACCTTCCGCGTGCCGTCCCGGCCCTTCTCCTCGACCTTCTTCTTCCCCTCGAGCAGCTTGTCCGTCTTCTTCTCCTCGACGGGCGCCTCGATGGTCTCCTCGACCTCTTCCGTCGTGGTCTCCGTGCGCATGACGCCGATGCTCTGGCCCGTCACCACGGGCGCGCTCAGGGGCGCCGTGACGAAGTCCGTGTCCGCCACGTCGACGCCCGCATGGGTGAGGACCTCCCCGACCGATGCCGCGGTCGCCTCCACGGGGATCGTCTCGCCGTCCGCACGGACGGTGACGGTCTTGGACGTGACGACGGACAGGCCGGTGGCCGCCTCCAGGTCGAGCGGCGCGTCGAGGTCCTTCGAGACCTCCGCGCCGGTCGGGTCGACCCCCAGCTCCGCGAGCGCCTGGCCGACGGTCTGGGCTGTGGTGGTCTCCGTCGATTCGTGGCCGTCGAGTGACAGTTCGACGTCCTTCGCCGTGTTCACGACGATGTCCATGCCGCGGGACAGGTCCGCACCGACGCCGGGCTGCACCAGATCGCCGTCGCGGACCTCGAGGCCCTCTGCCGCGAGTGCGTCCGCCACGGTGTCGCCGAACGTGCGGGCCTGCACGGTCTCGCCGTCGACGGTGAGGTCGACGGGGGTGCTGAGGCCCACGAACGCGCCGGTGCCGGCGACCAGAGCGGAGATCACGACTGCCTGGCCGACGATCTGCACTGTCCGCGCCCGAGGCCGCGTGGAGTCCGCGCCCGCAGTCGCAGTCGCGGTGCTCGCCGTCACCCCCGCCGAGGCCGGCGCCGGGATCGCAGTCGCGACCGGGTCCCGTCCCCCGGCCTGTGCCGCGCGTCCCCCGCCCTGCGCGGCACGCTCGCGTGCGAGCGCCTCGCGCCGGGTCAGCGGTGGCCCACTCGGAGGTGCCGCGACCACCGGCTCAGCAACCGCCGGAGCGGCGGTGGCTGTGCCACCGCCGCTCGTGGGCTGTACGTCGTGTTCCGCGCCGGACGCGGAGGGTGCTTCCCTCATGCTCAGGCGCAGGCCCACTGACCCCAGCCGTACTGCTGCTGCAGCATCTTCGCGCGCTTGAACTGCTCACGCGGGTGGGCGTCGGCCGGGTTGCCCGATCCGCCCACGCCCTGCCAGGACGCGATCTTGAACTGGAAGAGACCGAAGTGGGCGTTGTTCTGCTGGTTGACGGCCCGCGGGTTGAACTCCGACTCGCACTTGACGATGTTGTACCAGCGACTGCCGGGACCGCCCAGCATCGCCTTGATCTCCGCGGTCGTCATCGGGCTGCGATCACCGTTGTCCGACTCGCCGGAGTCACCCGAATCGCCGGACTCCTCCGACTCACCGGAATCACCGGAATCGCCCGCATCACCGGAGTCGTCGGATCCCTCGTCGCTGTTGTCCTCCGGAGCCGGAGCCGGTTCGGGCTCCTTCGTGCCGATGAGCACGACCTCGTTCTTGGCCTCCTCGACGACCTCTTCGGACTTCTTCTCGCGCTTGACCTCTTCGCCGTTGACGGTGGTGACGGAGTAGACGATCTCGCGCTTGCCGTCCTTGCCCTCCGTCTCGACCTTCTTCTCACCGCGGGGCAGGGAGGAGTCGTTCTTCTCCGTGACCTTCTTCGCGATGGTCTCCGTCTCCGTCTTCTCGTCCGTGGCCGTGCGGAGGACTTCGACGACGCTGCCGTCGGAGACGGGAGCGGACAGTGGGGTGGAGACCGTGTCCTGCTCGCCCAGCTCGATGTTCGCCTCGTCGAGCACGTCCTGCGCGGTGGCGGCCGTGACGTCGACGGGGGTGCGGTCGCCGTCTGCGACGACCGTGACGGTCTTGGGCGTGACGACGCTGAACTCGGAATTCTCACCGTCGGCCAGGGTCGCGTCGAGATCCTCGGAGACCTCTGCGCCCTCCGGATCGACGCCGAGGTCCGCGAGCGCCTCTGCGATCGTGTTGCCGGTCGTCGATTCCTGTGTGGTCACACCGTCGAGCGTGAGGTCGATGTCCTTGGAGGTGTTCACGATGATGTTCATCCCGCGCGTGACGTCCGCGTCCGCGCCGGGCTGCACCTGATCCTCCTTCGCGACGTCGACGTCGTTCGACTCGAGGACGTCGGAGACGGAGTCCGAGAAGGTGCGGACCTGCTGGGTCTCACCATCCACGGTGAGATCGACCTGCTTGTTGAGGCCGACGAATGCGGCGGTGCCGCCTACCAGTGCCGTGATGACGACGGTCTGGCCGGCGATCTGCACCTTCCGGTTGCGCAGAGCAGAGAACACGGTGTTCCAATCAAATCGAGAATGCGACGACTGCATGAGTGTAACCGGTTCGTTATC
Source organism: Brevibacterium sp. Mu109 (assembly GCF_900169375.1). Lineage (NCBI taxonomy): Bacteria > Bacillati > Actinomycetota > Actinomycetes > Micrococcales > Brevibacteriaceae > Brevibacterium > Brevibacterium sp. Mu109. The sequence continues at coordinate 33,003 of NZ_FXZF01000026.1, read as the reverse complement.
TAAGTGGCAATCCCCGTTACATTCCCGTCTCACAGATCACACACGACCGCCTGCAGGCCCGTCAGATCACGGATTCCGTGGCTCGTTCACAGCCGCCTGACACCGCAGCCGCAGGTCACAGCTCCCAGCGGCCGAACACGTTCTCCGCGTTGGCCACGACGGTCTCGCACAGCTGCGCGAGGTCCTCCCCGCGGACCTCCGCGAGGAGTCGCGCCGTGACCGCAGTGAGATACGGCCCGCCGGGCCGGCCGCGATGGGGGTGCGGCGTGAGGAACGGCGCATCGGTCTCCGTGAGCAGCAGCTCCCGCGGCACCCGCTGAGCCGCTTCCCGCAGACCCGTGGCGTTCTTGAAGGTCACGTTCCCCGCGAAGGACATGAAGTAGCCGCGCGATGCGCAGATCTCCGCCATCGCGGCGTCTCCGCTGAAGCAGTGGAACACGGTCCGCTCCGGCGCCCCGACCTCGCGCAGGACGCGCAGGACGTCGTCGTGCGCCTCGCGGTCGTGGATCTCCAGGGCCAGGTCGAGCCGCTTCGCGATCTCGATGTGCGCGCGGAACGACTCCTCCTGGAAGCGGCGGGCATTCTCCTCGGGCACGGGCACGCCGTTGACCTCGGCCTGCTCGATGCGGAACCAGTCAAGGCCCGTCTCCCCCACGACGCGCATGCGGTCGCGGCGGCACAGCTCCTCGATCTCCGTGAGCGATTCGTCCAGCACCCCTGCGGCACCCAGGCGCGGCGCCTCGTTCGGGTGGATCGCGGCCCCGCCCAGCATCCAGTCGCGGCCGGCAGCCGCCTCGGTGGCCACGAGGTCCGCGGTCCAGCGGGCCGATCCCATCTCGCAGCCGATCTGCACGATGCGGGTCACGCCCGCGGCCAGGGCCGTCTCGTGGAAGAAGGAGACAGGAGGGAAGGCCTCTTCCTCACCGGGCTCCCTCTGGGGCTTCGGCTCACCGGAGCGCAGCGGGCCGCGCGCCCCCGCGCAGATGTCGAGATGCGTGTGGGTGTCGACGATCGGGTGCGGCAGCGGCTCCGGCACCGGCGGGTACTCCCCCGCCGCGCGGGAACCGGACCGCTGGGGATCCGTCGCCGCAGCCTTCGAGCCCGCCCCCGCCATCAGGCGTCCTCCGCGACGGGCTCCACGTGCTTGGGGAACACGGGTGAGGGTGCGGGCAGCTGCGTGCCCGCGGGAACCGGTGCGTCGAGGTCCGCGAATGTCCGTGCGTCGGCCGGGACACCCAGCATGTCGAGGATGCGGCCTGTGGATTCCGGCATGACGGGCTGGACCAGCAGGCTCACGATCCGGACCACCTCGAGCACGACGGCGAGCACCGCGGACATCCGCTCCGGGTCCGTCTTCTTGAGCTTCCACGGCTCCTGCGCGCTGATGTAGCGGTTCGCCGCGGAGAGCACCTTCCACGCCTCGCCCAGGTAGAGGTGGAGGTTCTGCAGGTGCACGTGTCCCCGGACCCTCGGCAGGAGGCCGCGGGCCGCTGCCAGTAGCTCCTCGTCCTCGGCAGTGAGTTCCACCAGCGCGGGCATCGCTCCGTCCAGGTTCTTCGCGACCATGGACAGGGAGCGCTGGGCGAGGTTGCCGTACTCGTTGGCCAGGTCCGTGTTCTTGCGCGTGATGATGCCGTCCGCGGAGTAGGAGCCGTCCTGGCCGTAGGAGATCTCACGCAGCACGAAGTAGCGCAGCGTGTCGAGGCCGAAGGACTCCACGAGGTCGTAGGGGTCGACGACGTTGCCCACGGACTTCGACATCTTCTCGCCCTTGTTGAAGAGGAAGCCGTGCGCATGGACGCGCTTGGGCACCTCGATCCCGGCGCTCATGAGGAACGCGGGCCAGTAGACGGCGTGGAAGCGGGAGATGTCCTTGCCGATGATGTGGACGTCGGCGGGCCACAGGTCGCGGAACCGCTCCGAGTCGACGTCGGGGAAGCCCGCTCCCGTGAGGTAGTTCGTGAGTGCGTCGACCCACACGTACATGACGTGGCGCTCATCGCCGGGCACGGGGATGCCCCAGTCGAACGTGGTCCGGGAGATGGAGAGGTCCTTCAGTCCGGAGGCGACGAAGGAGGCGACCTCGTTGCGGCGCACGTCCGGTCCGACGAACTCCGGGTGCTCCCGGTAGAGGTCCAGCAGGCGGTCCTGGTAGGCGGACAGGCGGAAGAAGTAGGACTCCTCCTCCGTCCACGTCACCGGCGTGCCGGTCGTGATGGAGCGGCGCTCACCGTCGACCAGCTCCGTCTCGTCCTCCTGGTAGTACGCCTCGTCGCGGACGGAGTACCAGCCGGAGTACGCGTCCAGGTAGATGTCCCCGGACGCTTCCATGCGCTGCCACAGCGCCTGCGAGGAGGCCTTGTGGTCGTCGTCCGTCGTGCGGATGAAGCGGTCGTAGGAGGAGCCGAGGAAGTCCTGCAGCTGCTGGAAGGCGGCGGCGTTGCGATCCGCCAGCTCCCGCGGCGTGATGCCCTCCTTCTCCGCCGTCTGCTGCATCTTGAGACCGTGCTCGTCGGTGCCGGTCATGAAGTAGACGTCCTCACCGTCCAGCCGGTGGAAGCGCGCGAGCGTGTCCGCCGCGATGTATTCGTATGCGTGGCCGATGTGGGGCGTGCCGTTGGGATACGCGATCGCGGTGGTGATGTAGAAGGTCATAGATCGCCAGTCTACGACGATCAGCGCGGCGTTCTGCCACCTGCGCCGCTCACCTACTCCGCGTGGAGATACGCCTCGTACACTTCGCGGGTCCGCAGCCCGTGCGCCGCGGCGACCCGGGCGGCCGCGTCCTTCGCCCGGACCCCGTCGGCGGTGAGGCGGGCGACCTCGCCGGCGACGGCCTCGGGCGCGGGTGCCTCCTGGGCCGCAGCGGGACCCAGCACGATGCAGATCTCTCCCCGCAGGCCGTCGGCCGCGGCCTGGGCCAGCTCGCCCAGCGTGCCGCGCAGCACCTCCTCGTGGAGCTTGGTGAGCTCGCGGGCGACGACGGCCGGGCGGTCCGCGCCGCAGGCGGCGACCATGTCCGCGAGCGCATCGCCCACCCGGTGCGGGCTCTCGTAGAAGACGAGGGTGCGGCGCTCGGGGGCGAGCTGTGCGAGCAGACGCCTGCGCTCGCCGGGCTTGCGGGGCAGGAAGCCCTCGAAGGCCCAGCGGTCGCTGGGCAGTCCGGACACGGCCAGAGCCGTCACCGCCGCCGAGGCCCCGGGCACCGACGTCACGGGCAGTCCCCTTCCGGCGACCTCCTTCACGACCCGGTAGCCCGGGTCGGACACCGCGGGCATGCCCGCGTCGCTCAGGAGGACGACGTGCTGGCCGGCGGCGACCGCGTCTGCCAGTTCGCGGGCGCGGTCGGCCTCGTTGTGGTCGTGGACGCTGCGCACCTTCGCGGTGGGCGCCAGCTCCAGTCGGTCGCAGAGGGCGCGGAAGCGGCGGGTGTCCTCTGCGGCGAGGAGGTCGGCTGCCAGGATCGCCTCGCGCATGCGGGGGCTCGCGTCGCCCAGGTTGCCGATGGGGGTGCCGACGAGCACGAGCTGGCCTGTGCCTTCTGATCGTTCGCCTGTTCGTTCGTCTGATCGGCCCGACTGAGCTGGCGGTTCGCCCGAGCGAGCTGGCTGTTCGCCCGACTGCCCGACGGCGCTCACCGGCGCCTCACGCCCCTGCGATGGCGACGCCGATGAGCAGGGCGTAGATGACGACCACGATGACGACCAGCCCGATCACCGAGTATCCGACGATGAGGCCGGAGAGCGCGAGGCCGGATCCCTGTTCGCCGGTCCGCTTGATCTGGCTGCGGGCCACGTGGCCCAGGATGACGCCCACGATGCTCGTGAAGCCGTAGGTGATGAGCCCCACCAGGGAGAACACGAGGGAGAGGATCGCCATCGTGCTGGTCGGCCGCGAGTAGACGACCGGTCCCGGGTAGGCGCCCGCGTAGGGGTCGACGGTCTGCGGGGCGCCGTATGCCGCGTGCGGGTCCGGCTGCCCATAGGGGGAAGGCTGGGCGTACGGGTCAGGCTGACCGTATGGGCCAGGCTGGCTGTAGGTGCCTGGCTGGCCGTACGGATCCGGCTGAGACGAGACCGGCCCGGTCGCGTAGGCGGATCCCGATCCGAACGGCACCTGTGGAGCACCGGCGTAGGGACCCGCTGTCGACGGGACGCTCGAGGGTCCCGTCCCGTACGGGTTGGTCCCGTACCCGTAGTCCGCGGACGATCCGGACCCTGGCCCGTATCCGCCGTGACCGCTGCCACTCATCGCTGCCTCCTGAAGAATCCGTCGCCCTCACGCTACTCCGTGCCCTGTTCGCCGGACAACGAGAGGAAGTGACGGTCCCGTTACACTTGCGGCTGTGACCGCCACTCCGACCTCGCGCCGCCGGCCCGCGCTCTCATCAGCACCCGCGCGCTCGACAGTGCCTGCGATGCGGCGATACCTCTCGCCGACCGTGCTCGGATGGCTGGTCCCCGCTCTCATCGCCGCGGTGGGCGGCATGATGCGCTTCTTCCGCCTGGGCCATCCGAACACCCTGATCTTCGACGAGACGTACTACGTCAAGGAGGGCTGGTCGCTCGCGAACTTCGGCTACGAGCGCGAATGGCCCGAAGAGCCCAACGCCTCCTTCGAGGCCGGCGACCCCTGGGTGGTGCTGGAGAGCGGCGACTTCGTCGTCCACCCCCCTCTGGGCAAGTGGCTGATCGGCTGGGGCATCGAGCTCTTCGGGCAGGACGACAGCTTCAGCTGGCGGTTCGCGGCCGCGCTCATCGGCACCCTGTCGATCTTCGTCGTGGGCGTCATCGCGTGGCGGATGTTCGGCTCCGTGTGGCTGGGCGCCATCGCATCCCTGCTGCTGGCGGTGGACGGCGAGCACCTCGTCCACTCGCGCACGTCGCTGCTGGACATCTTCCTCATGTTCTTCGTGCTCGTGGCGTTCGGCCTGCTCGTCGAGGACCGCATCCGGACCAGACGGCGGATCGACCGAGCGCTCGAGGCCGCGGGACCGGGTGCGCCTCCGAGCGCCCTGAGCAGAGTGATGGGCGCCCGCGCCCCGTGGCTCATGCCGTCCTCGTGGGGGCCGTCGCTGGGCATGCGTCCCTACCGGCTGGCCGCGGGTCTGGCGCTGGGCTGCGCGATGGGTGTGAAGTGGTCGGGCCTCTACGCGCTCGCCGTGTTCGGACTGCTCACGGTCGCGTGGGACTGGGGTCACCGCCGGCGCATGGGGGTGCGCCACCCGTGGCGTGCGGCGCTGCTGAAGGATGCGTTCCCCGCGTTCATGTCCATGGTGCCGGTCGCGCTCGTCGTCTACATCACCACGTGGGCCGGCTGGATCGTGACGCGCGGCGGCTACTACCGCGACTGGGCGGAAGTGAACTCCGGCTGGTGGGACGTCCTGCCCGGGTGGCTTCCCAGCCTGGCCAAGTACCACCAGGCCGCCTACGACTTCCATGTGGGGCTGTCCTCCGAGCACACCTACATGTCGAACCCCTGGGGCTGGATCGTCCAATGGCGGCCCACCAGCTTCTACTACCAGACGGCGGGCCCCGGCGAGCACGGCTGCACGGTCGAGCAGTGCTCCGCCGCGATCACGTCCGTCGGCAATCCCGTCATCTGGGGGCTGGCGCCCGTCGCCGTCCTGGTTCTCGTGTTCGCGTGGGTGATGCGGCGCGACTGGCGGGCCGGAGCACTGCTCGCCACCCTCGTCGCGACCTGGGGCCCGTGGTTCACGTACCAGGAGCGGACGATCTTCACCTTCTACACGATCGTCATGGTGCCGTTCACCGTCCTGGCGCTGACCTACGCGCTGGGGCTGCTGTGGGGGCGTGGGTCGCGGAGGGACACCACCGCCGCCGAGGCCCCCACGGCGCTGCGCACCCGCCGCCTGGCCGTGGGGCTCGTCCTGGCGCTCGCGGTGCTGGCCTGCGCATTCTTCTGGCCCGTGTGGACGGGCACGTACATCCCGCGCGAGGCGTGGGAGCTGCGCATGTGGAACCCCACCTGGGTGTGAGGGCTCGCCAGCGCAGCCGTTCGCGAGGACTTGGCTACTTCCTCACGAGGAAGTCCGGGCGAGACTCTCCCAGCACCGCCTGGTCGACCTGATCGTCTGACATCGTGCGGTTGTGACGCATCCGCGCGGCGAAGAAGATCACCCCGATGAGAATCCATGCCCCCATCGCGAGGAACGAGGGGATTGAGAGCTGCGCAGGCGATCCGGGGACCAGCAGCAGGAGGACGAACGCGATCGCGATGAGCACTCCCAGTCCTGCGGCGACCTTGCGCCAGGTCGACGCGGAGCCCTCGATCCCCTCCAGGTCGCGCTGACCGGTCCAGCGCAGCATCTTGAACGCGCATGCACTCGTGTAGAGGAACGCGAACGTAAAGCCGATCGACGCCATGTCGACGATCCAGCTCAGTGCGGTCCGGCCGAACCACGGGGCGATGAGCGCCAGGACCAGGACGAACAGGATGCCGAAGTGCGGCGTCCCGAACCGCGGGTGCACGCGCTGGAACACGCGGGGAATCATCTGGGCGCGGCCCAGCGCGAGCAGCACGCGCGATCCGGCGACGAAGAAGCCGTTGAGACCGGTGATGATCCCCATGAGGGCCGCGAGGACGAGCAGGGCGAGCCCGACCCCGCCCAGTGAATTCGTGATCGCGTCCGCGGTGCCCCACACACGATCCTCTCCCATGAGTTCCTGCCAGGGGGCAGCAGACGCGGTCGCGAGGATCATCGCGCAGTACAGCGCCGCCGCAGCGATCAGCGACCAGAAGATCAGGCGAAACGCCTTCTTGGCGGGGAAGTCGAACTCCTCAGCGGCCTGCGGGATGTTGTCGAAGCCGATGTATGCCCATGGCGCGATCGCGACGATCACGGTGATGCCGACGACGGGGTTGACTGTGCCATCGGTGAGGGGCGTGACGTTGGAGAAGCTGCCGGTCGGTGACGCGAGGACACCGACGACCAGTGCCACGATCGCAATGATCATGACGAGGCAGAAGATGAACTGCACACGCCCGGACAAGCTCGCGCCACGCGCGTTCACGACGGCGAAGAGCACCAGCGCGAGCGTCGCGACGGCGATCTCCCCCAGATAGACGTCCCATCCGGCAAGGGTGTAGAGGTGACCTGTCTCGATGATCTGCGGCACCGTGTGCTTGCCGAGCAGCGCGAGCGCCGACGCGTTGAGGGCGACGATCGAGGTGTAGCCCAGCGTCATGAACCACGCACAGATGAAGGCGTGGGTGCGACCGAATCCGACGAGGGTGTAGGCGAACGCGCCGCCGGAGACGGGGAACACCCGGGCGAGGTACCCGTAGGACACACCGATGATGATCATGAGGACGCCGCCGATCGCCAGGCCCAGCATTGCGGTGAGCGGGCCACCCCCATCGCGCATCCAGTCGGCGGGCAGGATGAATGCGCCCCATCCGATCGCGGAGCCCAGGGCGATCGCCCACACCCAGTGCGGCTTGAGGTTCTTCCCCAGGCGGACGACGTCGTCGTCTGTCACCGGCGCGGTGCTCGGCCCATTGCTCGGATCGCGCGTGTCACTCATCGCTGATTGCTCCTCAGTGGTGCTGCGGTCGACGGACTGGCCCCATCCTCGCATCGTCGGGGCCATACCTCTCGCCCTCGACTCGAATTCTGGGCATTGGGAACACCGCTCACACGACCTTGCCGAAGACGGGATAGACGACATTCTTGACGAGGTCGACCGAACCGGCCGCCTTGAAGAGGACGAGGTCTCCCGGTCGCAGATGATCACGGACGTCGGCGATGAGGCCGTCCACCGACTCGGAGTGCCGCACCTCAGCACCCGCCGCGCGGAGCGCCTCGGCCGTGTGCGCCATCCCTTCGCCCTGACTCAGGACCAGGTCGATTGGCATTCCTGCGAGGTATTCACCGGCTGAAGTGTGGTTCTCGACCGTCTTGGTCCCCTGCTCTCCCATGTCCCCCAGCACCGCGACCCGCCGGGCACCGTCGCGCACGGGGATGTCGCAGAAGGTGGAGACCGCCGACCGGAGGGACAGCGGGTTCGAGTTGTACGCATCGATGTATAGGCGGTATCCCCCTGCGTCGACGAGGTTCTGACGGACGCTGCGGGTCCTGTACCGCGACAGGCCGGCCACGATCGCGTGCACCGGCACTCCGGCCCTGTGGGCGACGGCGAAGGCTCCCAGCGCATTGCTCACGTTGTGCAGACCGCGGATGTGCATGAGGACCGATGCGATCCCGTCAGGATGGACGATGTCGAATTCGACCGTGTCGTCGTGCTGACGGATGTCACGTGCCGCATAGTCGGCGTTCGGGTCGCTCGTGCTGTACCTGAGAGTCGTGACGGACGGGTTCTGAACGCGCAGGTACTCGTTGTCGTCGTTGAGGATGAGCACCCCACCTTGCTCCAGCCCATCAGCGATCTGCATCTTCGCCTCGATGACCTTCTCGATGGTCCCCAGCTGCTGCAGATGGGCATCCCCGATCGAGGTGATCAGCGCGATGTCCGGTCGGAGCATGCGTGATGCGACTCGCGCTGTGCCCGGCGAACCTCCATGCACCTCTTGGATGTATGCCTCGTCCTCATCGGACAGCTTCTGGATCATCCGCGCCCCGCCTCGCGGGGTGTTGTAGTTACCCTTGACGACCAGTGTCTGCAAGGTCGACTTCATGACGGACGTGACCATCTCCACCGCCGTGGTCTTCCCGGCCGATCCGGTCACCGCAACGGTGACCGGGGAGTAGCGGCGTCGAATCGCACTCGCGATGCGGATGAAAGCCGCGCCGGGATCGTCGACGATCAGGGTGGGGACACCGGGAACGGGTTCCTTCGCGATCGCCATTGCCGCACCGGCCGCTGCAGGATCGCCGGGGCGGATCCGCCCCGGAACGACCCCGGCTATCGTGCGGGCGGCGAGCACTGCCGCACAGCCGTCGACGAGGTGCTCCTTCTGGACCGCGACCACCGTCACAGGCTTGTGCATCTTTTGGCGGAGCGATCTGACGTCCGATCTGGAGAAGCGGACTTCCAGGATGTCTGCGATCTCAGCGGGTGTGATCTGCGGTCGGAGGTCGGAGTCGATCGTGACCGTCCGACTGGGGTCAATGCGGATCTCCGAACCCAGCCGTTCGCCGACCACACGCAGTGTGTCTGCGAACTCGTCCTGGTCGAAGTCCGGGTTGTAGGAGCGATGCGCCGGTACTGCGGCATTGGCGAGTCCCTTGTACAGACGGAACCTTCGGGCCGGGATGTAGCTGTCGTCGACCTCGATCGAGCCTTCACCTGTGCGTCGGACGACGATCCGCAGGATCGCCGACGGCGTGTCGAGATAGTTCTTCGGCCCCGCGAGCAGAGCTCCGATCCCTGTCGCAATGGGTACTTTCCTGCCGTCGGCGGTGGTATGCACGATCCTCCGCGACACGAGCGGTGGACGGATGCAGACGACATAATCGACGCCGGCCTCGGCGGAGATGATCGCTTGCTCCTTCCGTGCCGCGAGATCGAGTGAGTTTTCGCTGGAACGGCAATCGAGGTAGTTCAGAACGAATTCCGCGCCCGCCGCTTTCATCTCATCCACCGCTGTCTTCACGGACTCGGAGGAATGCACGTTCAGAAGTCGATCCACCCCCTCAGAGGTGATCCACTCCTCTGTTCTGTACGCATTCACCGTGGTGGACAGGACGCCGATGCGGATCCCATTGACCTCGAAAACAGGATTCTTCAACCGGCCTAGGCCACTCGCGACGAGTCCAGCAGCATCGACCTCTCGCTCCGTGGATGAGATCCCCCGCACCCCTGCATCAAGGTTGTAGGGGTTCGACAGCGCCAGGCAGTCGAGACCGGCGTACCTGATTGCGTCGAGGAACGCGGATGGCGCGTTCGTGTAATGACCGTCGACATACTTCGGTGGGATCGTCGACATCGGAGGGTACATGTCTGCGACCACGGCGCCCAGGCTTCCAACCGCAAGATCAGCGGACTCGAAGCATGCACGAAGACGTGAGAAGAGAGAGCGGAACTCGTGCCGGTCCCCCGCAGTGCTCATCCGCTCAAGCGCTCGGTCGTACAGCAGCGAGCCAGCGCACATCAGCACAGTTTCTCCACGAGCCGTGGCCTCGGACCGGGTCCACACGTCTCCGGAGCGTTCGAAGTGCGGGGGCTCTACCGGTCGATCGGGGTCCTGCACTGCGAAGCGCGGCCCCCCCCCAGACGCGATCCCATACTCTCGGACGAGTTCTTCGTCAGCCGAGTCCGCCCAGCTCGGTGACCAGCTGTCGCCTTCCACTGCCCACATCTGCTCTTCAACGCTCATCGCCGTTGTTCCTTCCGAGTCAACAGCATGATCGAGAGCTCCGATCGGGCTCCGATCATGCTGGTTGTCCAATTGCAGACCGGCTTCGCTCAGGCACTAACGATAGATGCCACCGATCAGACGTGCGCACAGTGTGTCGACGGCGCGTGTACATCACATGAACGCAAGACGAATGGGCGCCCTGCAGGCCTCGTGTAAGGTCCAGTGAGTATACGACGACAGGCAGTTCGAGCTGCCAGGGAGATCTGTGGGGTTGATCGATGAGATTGTCGCTCCCGCGCTGGAGCCGCACAGCTGATCATGTTGTGATTCGGGACGCCGAGGCGATCGCCTATCGCGTTCCGATGGACCTCACATCAGACAGTACCGACCGCACGACGGCGCCTTTCAACTACCTCATCAGCATCACGGGCGTGTCAGAAACCGGTCACTTCTTCACCGGGTTGGGAGAGGCACAGCCGCGCCCGAATCAGACGGACGATGCACACGAATCCTCCTGGCCCTTCCTCGAGGAACAGCTGCGGAGGCTGAATGGAGAGCACATCGACGTCGTGCACATCATCGACGATGTGCGTCTGCGGACTGCGCGACTCGAAGAGGCCGCGGGACTCGCCGACCACGGAGAGTCCCCGCGCTTCCGGGCGACGATCGCAGGGATCGAAGCCGCTTTACTCGACCTTGCGGCGAAGGCACGCGGACTCACGCTCACTGACTTGCTGGGTCGCAGGACTCTGCGGACCACGGCGTTCGCCCCGCTCCTGCGGCGGTCGAAGCCGGAGTCTGTCGTCGCGCACTTCCACTCGAACAGGGCACGCAGACCCGACGCGATCCGGATCCTGGGTGACGACGACGCCCAGGCTTCGCTCGAGCACCTCCGACAGGTCGCCGCAATTCGTCGAACCCTGCGACCGCACGCATCCCGCGCGCCCATCTGGATGAACTTCCGCGGCAGATTGCCTGCCGCCGCGGCTGAAGACACTCTGCGCACGATCGTCCGGTGGGCAGGGGAGCAGCTCCTGCCACCGACCTTGGTCCTCCAGCACGTGCTGCCACGCGACGCGCAGGAAGGCAGTCCTCGCCTGCAGGGTCTCGTAGATGATCTTGCAGCCGCATACGACGCGGGTCTCGATATCCGCCTCCTCCCGTACAGCGCGGGCCCAGCAGAGACGTCCAGATTGCTGCGGTCTCCTGAGGGAAACCTCCGCATGCTGAACGTCCGTTCGAATCAGATCGGCGGAATCGTGCGGACGATGGACCTCATCGACGAGGCGCTCCAGCACGAGCCGCACCTGGACATAGTCGTCACGCAGGCCCCCGGTGCGTCGAAGGTCACGCAGATGACCCAACTCGATTTCACGAAGGCCCTCCCTCACGTCGCGCATGCGAGCACGTCCGCGGATGTCGATCGCTCTTTCCGGGTGGGACGCCGCGTGTCGCAGTTGCACCGCACCGCGTTCCTTCGCGAAGGCAACGGACTGCGGATCAACCACCACTCGCTCGTCAAGCGCGCCCGCGCGCAGATCCTCGTACCGGATCGCACCGCAAACCACCTGGATGGCGCGACTCCCAATACGTACGACGACGTCGACTACATCTCGCCGATCGGTTCGTACGCGGTGCACGGTCACATCGTCGAGCGCGAAGCGCTTGCACGCGGATTCAGCAGCTGGCGCTTCACAAAGTCGAGCATCGTCGTGTCGGATCGAAACGGGACCCAGCTTCCCTTCCGCACGGCACGGTGGCCGCTCACTGGCGTCGTGGCTTCCTCGATCGCCCGTCACAAGGAAGCCACGCGGCTCCTGCTCGCACGATCCGGTGTCCCCGTCCCAGAAGGTCGAACGTTCCACGGCGGCGATCACGACCTTGCGCTCCGATACGCGGAGAAGATCGGCTACCCCGTCGTCCTCAAACCCGCGGAAGGGTCGATGGGCGCGGGCGTGACCGCGAACATCCCGAACGAAGGCGAGCTCATCACCGCCCTCGAGCTGCTCGCGAAGACAGCGCACGGGACGAACGAGTTCATCGTCGAGAAGCATGTGAATGGCAACGATTACCGCATCATGGTCGTGGGCGACCGCGTCTTCGCCGCCGTCCAGCGCATCCCGGCGAACATCGTGGGGGACGGCCGCCGCACTGTCGGGCAACTCATGATCGCGGAGAACATGCTCCGTCGGAAGAACTCGCATCTTGGCTCTCTCAAGATCAAGTGGAATGCCGCTGTCCGTCATCAACTGGAGAAGCAGGGGCTCACCATCGACACCGTGCTTCCGCCTGGGAAACAGGTCTTCCTCCTGAGCACGAACAATCTCACACAGGGTGGTGACTCGGTGGAGATCCTCGACGACCTCCACCCTTCGATCCAAGAGGCATGTGTGCGCGCCGTCAAAGCGGTGCCAGGCATGGGCTACTGCGGCGTCGATTTCCTTCTCGAGGACCACACCAAGCCGCTCACCGAACAGCAGGCAGCAATCGTCGAACTCAATGCGATGGCCGCGCTCCCCGTCGCCGAGTACCCCATGTACGGCACCCCTCGACGTATCTCCGAGGAGTACATCACCGCTTGTGTCGATGCGTTCGGCCTCGACGCGTGGAACGAACGCGCGGACCATCTGGACCTTCGACTCACGATCCGCGGCGGGATCACAGGTGTGGGATACGGCCGCTGGTTCGAACGACGGGCGGATAGGTCGGGCCTGTCCGGCTGGTACCGCGGCACGGGAGATCGCGAGGCAGAGGCCCGAATCTCGGGACCGACTGCAGCTGTCACGGCTATGGTCACCCTCGCGATCCTGGGCCCGCCCAAGGCTGCTCCGGAGTCGGTGAAGTCGACGCACGCGGAGGGACCGCATCCCGACGGTGCATTCGAGCTCCTCGACCAGGACGGGGACGATCTGGACGATGCTCTGGCGATCGAACCGGGCGAGGATTCCGACACCGACGACGTCGACGAGAACATGTCGCGTGAGCGCGAGCTGTCTCTTGAGGACGAGACGGATCACAGGGCTCAGCTCGTCCGGCCCGACACCGACGCGTCCGAGGACCCCGACGACTCCCCCGCCACGGACGCCGACGACATGATGGGAAGGGTGACGGATGACGACGCAGCCCACGACTGAGACCACAGCAGTGGCGCCCGCGCCGCTGCGTCCTGTCCCCACGGGATACGCGGCTCCACTGCAGGCATGTCCCGCGGAGCTGTTCGACGGCTGGGCCATGCACAGCGCAGCACTCCACAGGTCTATGACCACTCTGTTGTTCCCAGGACAGGCCATGATGGCCTATTACGGGGACGACCACACGACTGGTGCGGCGTTCGCCCACAGCGTCCCCAATCAGACGTGGCTGTCCTCCGCGACGCTCCTGCAGGACAAACGGGTCCGGCGCGATGTGCTCGAAGCAGCCGGAGTCCCCGTCCCCCGTGGACGCGCCTTCGGACTCAAGCGCGGACTTCCCTTCGCACGAGAGTTCGCGGAGGAGATCGGGTACCCAGTCGTCGTCAAGCCGATGATCGGCGAATCGACCGTTGAGGTCATTCCGGCGGTCGAGGACGCGAGGCAACTCGATCACGCCGTCGAATACCTCCGCACCGTACCTACGTTGCGTCCGGACTTCACGACGTCGTCGTATGCCTTCACACAGATCCTCACTCCCAAGACAGGTTCGAGCACCCGTACGCGCAGTACGTACCGATACCTCGTTGAGGAGCACGTCTCCGGGCAGTACGTGAGACTCCTCCTGGTCGAGGGTGAACTCCTGTCCGCGGTTCGCGCCCCGCGCGGCCCGTGGCAAAGTGACGAGAGCGCCGAGGACGTCACAGCGGACCTCCACCCCGACCTTCGTGCTTTCGCAACTGAGGTCTGGAAAGCGCTGCCCGGCCTTACGGTCTTGATGGCAGACATCGTCGTCGATGACTTCCGTGCTTCCCTGACGGAGAAGAACCGCGCCATCGTCGTCGACGTGTCCGAACGGCCGTGGCTCCATCTGCATCGCGCAGCGTCGGATGCACTGCCACTGGCCCTCGCACAGCGGATCCTCGAGACTTCGTCCCCCGTCCCACTGCGGGAGGATGTGGGATCTTCTCCGATCGAGGCGACGTTCCGCTGGGACGGACTCTCGCAGATCGATACGGACATCGATCGGGCGACCGCGGCGGCGCGCGCACTGGGCGCAGCCCTGACAGTCTCCTCTGCTGATGCGGTCACCGGTGTCGTGACCGGTGCCGTCGTCGGGACTCCCCGCGCGATTGCTCTCCTCAACGAACTTCTCATCGAGGGTGACGTCCTCGTCTCTCCGGCCATGTGCGTCGAAACACGGCCACGCACAGCCCCCACCGCATAGGAGATCTGTGTCAGCATCATCCGGTCGTCGCCTGACCCGTGCACTCAAACAGCTGAAGCTCCCTGCCGAGCAGGGCGCGGGGCCCGTCTCCGTCGAGATCACCACGACTCTCGACGAACTCGACGGAGAAGGGTTCTCCCTCGCCGCCGCAGCGGATGTCCTTCCTCGGATTCAGCTGATGGTGCTCCGTCTCTCGGCGCCAGATGCAGCCGATGAGTCCACGACCCGCACCTTCTTGCGTCGCCCTGATGGCCTTCGGGCGACGCGTCTGCCTGACTCCGGCCCCGTCGCTTGTCTTGCCGACCTCCGCGCTCAGCACCCTGATGACGTCCTCCTGGTCTGGGTGCCGGAGGACGTAGCAGCGCCCGCGGCTCTCATCCGCGCCGGAGCGAACATCGTCATCGCTCACGTACAGAAGTCTGGCTTCTCGATCCGCATGGTCAAGGGGCACCCTGTCGTCCGGCTCGGATCGACCATCGACACCGGTACCGAGACGACTCAGCACGCCGACGTGCGTTGGACCCCGCATCTGACACGCTCCTCTGACAACCGTCGGCTCCTCCTCGAGTTCGACGTCCGAGCGGTCTCCGGCCGGAGATCGCGCCCCCTCACAGAGGACGAGATCGCTCGGGCCTACGTCGACGCGCTGCGGAGCACGACGGTGACCGACAGCGTCCTCGAGCACGTCGACGCCGCAGCCACGAAGAAGACCTCTCATGTGGCACTCTCGCTGACACTGCGCGGTCGGCTCGCCCGGAACGCGTCCGGAGGATTTCCCCAGGCACCCATACTGTGGAACGAGCGCGGAGACACCCTCGAGGCCACGTCGAACCACCTCGTGAGTCCGCGCATCGTGCAGTACGAGATGGATAGGGCCGGACTGGAGACGGAGTACCTCACCAAGAACTTCCTCATCGCTGATGACCACGACGGTGCTCCAATCGGTTACTACATCTCAAGTGGTCGCAATTCTCCCCATACGGCGGTGCGAACCGTCGGAGACAAGAACCTCACGCGTTCGCTGCTGTCCAGCGCTGGAATTCCAGTCGCGCGCGGCCGCTATTTCGCGGACGAAGGACAGGTCGAGTCTGCAATCGAGTTGATGGCGGAGCTGGCCTCTGTGGTCGTGAAGCCGGTCGACGCCGCTCAAGGTAGAGGAGTCTCCGTCGACGTCCGCACAGTCGAGTCGTTCCGGCGCGCCTGGAAGACCGCTTTCGAGGTCGCACGGACGGGGGTCATCGTGGAGAAGCACTTCACGGGCGATGAAGCGCGCTTCACCGTCGTCGACGACCACGTCGTCGGCGTGACGCGCAGCCGCCAACCGTCTATCACCGGAGACGGCAAGCGGACGGTTCGCGAGCTGCTCATCGAACTGAACGAGCGGCGCCGTGCCAATCCTCACCTGGCCAATCGTCCCGTCGACCTGAACGAAGGCCGCATAGCCCGCATGCTCGAGCACGGTCTGCATCCACTCTCTGTACTGTCCGATGGCGAGGAGTTCGTCGTGGGCCTCAGCACGGGGTGGTACGGCGGAGCCGAGACGGAGGACATCACGGAGTCTGTTCATCCGTCATACCTGCAGGCCGTGGTGAAAGCCGTCCGTACCGTGCCCGGGCTGACAGTCGCGGGACTCGACGTCATGCTGGAGGACTACCGCGTCGAGGCGACCGCAGAGAACTTCATCATCCTCGAGATCAACAGCCAGCCGGGACTGGGCATCCACCACTTCCCCGCACTGGGGACGGCGCGAAACGCCGCAGGGGCGATCGTCCGGAGCGACCTCGCACCGCGCTCGCCCGCAGCGTACACAAGTCCGGTCGCGGCGACCTCAGGCACGTCTGAGATCCCCGCCGGCGCCGACCCCACGACCGCAGGCTTCGCCGAGGCCCTACAGGCCCGTGGGTTCTCCGTTGTCTGGCACGCACCGGACGTCGTTCATGCCGAGGCACAGGGCATCACGACGGCTTTCCACGGCAGCTACTCCGCGATGACGGGCAAATCCGGGGTCATCGGTGCGCGCCAATCGCGAGTCTTCGCAAAGCTCCTCGAGCGCGCGGGCGTGCCTCACGGAACTGGGTGGAAACTGTTCTCGCGCGACGCCGAGCCGGCAGATTTCAGCAACGGGGCGCGAGCCATCGCCCATGCGCGCACCCTCACGTCTCCCGCACTGCGCACTGCGGCGGGCATGATTCGCGCCGTCGAAGCGGAGCACGAGGAATCGTTCGCCGAGCAGTGGCGAGACCTGAGCAGACGGACGTCCAGCGGCATAGCCGTACTCGACGTCGATCTTTCGACGTTGCACCGGTTCCTCATCGCGTACGGCGAGGTCATCACCGTTCTGGGACCCGACGACGCTCCCGCCGAAGCAGTCTCCGCCGGAGCTGCCGCCGCGTACGGCGAGACGGCTGCGCGGGCCGTCGCTGCGTTCCCCGGTCTCGACATTGCCGAGGTCACCGTCTCAGTGACAGATCCCGCTGCGGCTCCCGATGCGTCGAACCACGCCGTCCTCGCAGTCCGTCCGGGCCGCTCTCTCGTGCCCTTCGGACACGGGAGCGACAAGGGCGAGCCGTCACTCTTCGACCGGATCACGGACCTGCACGTCACTCATCTTCCAAAGGCCGCTGGCGTCAGCTGAGCCCGGTCAGCCATCTCCGGGACCTCTCACCGACGGGGCGGGCTTCCTGGTCACGAAGCCCGCCCCGTCCGTGTGCTCACGCCTCTTCGACGACGTTCGGTGCCGAACCGCCGCCGTTCTCCGCCAGCAGGCGGGTCTTGATCCCGCGCCTGCTGTAGTAGTTCCGCACGCGCGGGTCGTCGAACAGCGGCGCGTGCGACTGCATGACGTTCAAGCCCGTGTTGACGTTGGCTTCGAGGACGACGGGGCCCTCCGGTGAGATGACAATGTCCCAGCCGATGTACTCCATGAAGGACAGCGACCGTGCGGAGTGCAGGACCAGGTCATGCACCTCCTGCCACATCGGGACGCTCACGCCGGTGATCTGCGCTCCGTTGTCCGGGTGCGTGTCGAACCATTCCTTCACGTCACCGTCCGGCAGCCGCGTCGCCCGTCCCAGGCGGCCGGTCTCCAGGTCCACACGAGCGCTCAGTCCGCCCCGGGTCCAGTTGTCCGCGGGAGCGGAGCGCCGGCAGCCGATCCGCTGGACCGCCATCGCGATGAACGGCTCGTTGTTCTTCTCCAGGTTCACCATCGTGAGGACGCGCAGCGTGTTCACGGACTCCGCGAAGAGTGCGGCCTGGTCCGGGTGCTGGATGAGCCCCCGCTCGACGATCATCGGCTTCCGCACTGCGGTGAAGACGGCCTCCGCGGACTTCCTGGTCCGCTGCACGCCGTCGACGGCCCACGTCGTGTCCGACGTCTTCTGCACCGCGTGGATGTTATTGCCCTCTGCACCGGCGAGGACCTTGAAGAACACCGTCTCCCCGTGCACCATCGCGTCGAGGTAGTCCGCGACCGTCATCCGGCCTTCTTCGGGGAAGAAGTGCACGAGTCCGCGTGAGTAGACGCCGATCAGCTCCGGCGAGCGGATGTCCATCGACCGCAGCAGCAGGTGGGTCGACAGTTTGTTGTTGATGATGTCCTGCAGCCGTGCGTGCACCATGTTCTTCGTGCGGAAGTACCGGTGGACGTCCGTGACGTAGCGGTTCGGGTCGTTGCCCTGCTCCAGTTCGTAGAGGACTGCGCTGCGGGACAGGAAGCCCTTCAGCCACCAGCGCGGCCGTCGCTTGGCGAACGGCACGTCCCACTGCATCTCCTTGCGCCACAGCTTCTTCAGCGCGATCTGGAAGACCCGTGCGGCCCGATACTTGCGGAACGCCCATCCGAAAGGCGCCCTGATCCGCTTGAGTGCGGCACGTGCAGGGTTCTTCGACAACTGGTGCTCCTTCGGTCTCAACGGCGGCCGGCCGTCGCGGTCAGAATGGTGAGGACGGGGTCCGGTTCGCCGGGGGCGAGCGTTCGTTCGAGCGCAGTCACCACGGCAGCACCGGTACGACGCGCCGTCTCCTGCAGCCGCTCGTCCAGATAATCGGTCCACCGTACAGCGGCGTGGTCGTCCCACTGGTGAACGGGGATCATCGTATCGATGAACATGCTCCGTCTCGAGGCGGCCTCCGCCCAGCTCCTGGGCGCGAGCAGTGCGGGGCGGAAACGTGACGTGATCTGCGCCTGCACGAGCACCGCGTCCAGCGTGGACTCCGCGTCGAGGCCGTCCGCCGTCACGACGAGCAGGCTCACGGGCGCATCCGGCGCGACGTGAGAGAACACGGGAGGCACAGGCCCCGGGCCCGCCGCGCGACGTGCACCCCAGGCCCGCACCTCGCCGACCGCGGTCACCGCGCGTTTGGCCGCGGGCCGAGCCCACTGCGGTGCGTGCCTCCGGGCACCTCCGACCATGCGTCCCGCGGTGCGGCGCACCATCGCGGTCGCTCCCCGCTGTGCACCGGACCGGTCGCGTGCGAGCGGGCTCAGCCGCCACTGCGCTCCGGAGTCCCGGCCCAGGACGGCGACCTCGACGTCGTCTCCCAGCCTTGATGTGAGCACCGCTGAGGCTGCGCCGCACTCCCACACGATCACGTGTGCGGCTCTGTGGGCGCGTGCGAGATGTGCCACCCGTTGCGCGTCGACTGTTCCGGATTCCACGGGGGCGTCGACGCTGACGTCGTGGCGCTGCGTGCACACGACCGGTGCGACGGCATGCGCGCTGCGCAGCCATGCGACCGCCTCGGCGATCTGCGCCTGCGCCGGGTCCCCCGGTACGACGAGGAGTGCGGCGGCCTGCACCGAAGCGCGCACCTCGGTGCCGTCCGTCACCGGTGCCGGCTCACCCGTCGGAGCACCCGCGAAGGCGGCCAGCCGATCGAGGTGCGCCTCATAGCTGAAGCGCTCGCGCACCGCGGCGAGTCCACGCTCCCGCTGCGCGGCCAGTGCCTCCGGATCCGCGGCCAGGCGGTCGACGATCCTCGTCACGTCCTGCGGGGTGCCGTAGAGGCAGGCGTCGCCGAAGACCTTCTCCATCTGCTCCGGGACGATGCAGACGGCCCCCGCGGCGAGTCCCTCGAGCACGACCCGACCGAACGCCTCGACGAGGCCCGGGTGGTGGAAGTAGACGAGGAAGTCGATCCCCGCGAGGAACTGCGGTACGGGGACGGAGCCGAACGGCAACGACGTCCACGTGTCCGGCAGGCCACCCAGGATCTCCTCCGGTGCCTCGGTCCCGCCGAGCACCCGCACCCGGTAACGCGAGTCGTCGGGGTACGCCGCCAGCAGGTCGTCACGGGTGTCCGGCCATTTCGACCAGTGTCCACGGCTGTGGCGGCCGATCACCGGAACGTCGCCCACGAGTCCCTCGCGCGAAGTCGACCACACGGGCGCATCGATGATGTTGACCCAGTCTGCGTCCACCATCGGCACGCGGTGCCACGAAGCC
This sequence comes from Brevibacterium sp. Mu109, assembly GCF_900169375.1. NCBI lineage: Bacteria > Bacillati > Actinomycetota > Actinomycetes > Micrococcales > Brevibacteriaceae > Brevibacterium > Brevibacterium sp. Mu109. Next base: position 12,919 of record NZ_FXZF01000026.1, on the reverse strand, counting down.
GTGAGCGCAGTCCGCACGAGGGGACCTATCGGGGCCCACACAGGCGCATGGCCCAGCGCGCGCTCCGTGTTCCGGTGCACTGTCTCCACGTCGTAGTAGGGCTCCGTCGCGCGGTCGTCGACCGGCACCTGGTTCGCGATCATGACCGTCGCGTCCACGTCGATGTCCGGCAGGTCAGCGGGCACTGTCGTGAACAGCGTGGGGTGGCGCACCAGCAGAGTCGTGGCCCGCACGCGTTGGTGCGGCAGCACCAGTTGCGCCTTGCCCTCTCGCAGGACGTCGACGATCCTCTGCGCGAAGGGGCGCCTGCTGCGCTGCACGGGCGACGGTAGATGGATCAGCCCCGTGCGGAAGCCTGCGCGGTGCTGCGCCTCGATCTCCTCCACGACGCTCGCGGTCGACCCACCCGGGAACCTGCAATCGGTCGCCATGATGACGTCGAACTCGCGCACGCGGTCATCCCGCTGAGAGCCGGCCCTCGTCGGTGCTCCGGTCATCGTTTCCCCATCCGTTCGTATGCCCAGCGCACGAGAGTGACCCTCCGCAGCACGCTCCGCGCCCTGCGTCGCAGGGTGCGCGACTCGACGCGCGGCACCCGGTCGATCCAGTCGTCGACGGCGTCCGCGGACGCGTCCTCCACGCGGAGGATTCGCTCGGCTCCTGCACGAGCAGCGGCCTCGGCGGCGGTGTCGTCGTCATCCGTCGCGATGAAGCGGGCGAGCGCGACTGGCGCCGCATCGAGGTCGCTGATCGCCGAGGCGAGCGCGACGGTCTGCAGGCCGCGGACATCCGCGTCGATGAGCACGCGGACGAGGTCCGGCCTGAGGTTCTCAGGCCCGCCCTGAGATGGGCCCGGGACGACGAGGACGGTGACGGCGGGCGCCACCGTGCGGATCGCATCCGCCCTTACGTGCATGTGCGTGCTCACCTCATCAGCTCCTCGACCCCGGTTCCTGAGACCCGGTCCTTGTACGCATCGAACCAGAGATTCATCATCGCGAGGCTGCGGAGGAGGTGCTGTGTGCCGGTCCGGCTCAGCAGCCGCCGCCAGTGCGCGGTCCCCTCTTCCGCGAGTCCGTCCACGAGCAGCGCGGCAGCGGGGCCTTCGGTCACGAGGCGCCGCAGGACGTCGACGGATTCGTCGGCGGTGATGCGGCGCGGGTGGGGGCGCGGCCACGGGACCATGCTCTGCGCCGTGGGCATCGTGGCCAGCTGCGGGTCCAGCAGTGCGGTGAGCTGCGGGTAGAGCGTCCCATCTGCGTGCGCGGCAGCAGGGATGCGCAGGGCCGCGCGCGCGACCTCGTCGGCGAGGAACGGGGTCGCCACCGGGTGGTCCTTCGCGACCAGGCCGTACGGCGACTGGCTGATGCCGGGCAGAGTCCGGTTGAGGTACGCGGTGAGAGTCGCCTCGAAGGGGTGGTCTGCGACCTCGGGCCAGGCTTCGTCGAACTCGTCGAATGCTCCACGCGTCCGCTCCCGGATCCCGCGCACCGCTTCCGGCCGCAGCACCTGGTCCGCACCGTCCAGGTACTTCATGAGTCCGGCGATGCGGGAGGAGCGGTCCTCCCCCGCGGTGAAGTCCCCACCCAGCATGAGACCGCCGCCCAGACCGTCGAGGACGAGCCCGTCCGCACCGGCGATCCGCTCAAGGAGCGGGACGAGCCACACGTGGTAGGACGTCTGATGGTCGACCGCGTCCACGAAGGCGCGGATGTCGGAGGCGAAGCGGTCGACCCGGGGCACGACGATCTCGTGGTCGAGCTCCATGCGGTCCGCTGCCTGTGCGGCGATGAGCTCTTCCAGCACGATGCCGGTGTCGGAGGACGTGGTGAACGCCCGCGGCGGAACCTTCGCCGTGTGACGGGCGTAGAGCGCGAGGATCCGCGAGTCCCACCCGCCGCTCAGCAGCGAGATGAAGCGGTGGTCGGCCGCGAGCGTGCGCATCTCAGTCGTGAGTGCGTCTGCGACGTCCTCGATCCGTGCGGACTCGTCAGGTTCGATGTCCAGCCACGGCCAGCGTGCACGCTCGAAGCGGACGGAACCGCCGTCCGCGATGACAGATTCCCACGGCTGCAGCCGGCGAATGCCCTGGAACGTGGTCTTGCCGCCCAGTGGCGCACCCACCGCGAGGATGTCCGCCCACGCATTCCAATCCGCCTGCACCGGCGACTGCGCGGTCAGCGACGACAGTCGTGTGGCGAAGCGGGCGGTGCCCCCGTCCGCGGCCACGTAGACGGGCACGGCACCGGAGACACCGCTCAGGAGCTCGTCGCGACCTTCGCTGCGACGGACCACGAGCGCATCTGCCCGCCGAGCAGACTCGGCACTGATCAGATGCGTGGAGTGGATGGTCCGCGGCGCCCATGCCACCGTGTCCGCATCGATGCGCGCCACCGGGCCGTCGGTCTCACCACGGTCGACACTGGGCTCCCCACCACGGGCTCCGAGGGCCCCGGCGACGTGCCGCGCGTGCTGCGGAATCTCGTGATCGTCCATATGCCCCGCCTGGTCAGCGCGCACGCCCCGCCCCTCCGCGACGACGGCCCATCACCCTCTCCAGCGTGGACTGCGGGCGCCGCCGCTTCGCGAGGTCCAGCATCCGCGCATCCTCGATGGCCTTGAGGAAGTCGCGCGCATCGGCGTTCCAGTTCAGGTGGGTCTTGGCGTAGTCGTATCCCGTCCGTCCCAGGCCGACTCGCGTGGCGCGGTCGGCGGCCCAGGCGCGGATGACCTCGGCAGCGGCCCCGACGTCTCCGAACGGCACGACCGCACCACACTCTGCGTGCTCGACCAATTCCTTCGGCGCCCAATTGGGCGTCGTGATGACCGGCACCCCGTGCGCCATGTATTCGATGACCTTGGTGGGCTGGGAGTTCGCGTAGTTGGGCTCGTCGTGGAGCAGGCTCACGCCGGCGAGCGCACCGCGGAGCCGGTCGAGTGCGAGGTCGTTCGGCATGAAGCCGCGCCAGTCGACGATGCCCTCATCCGATGCCGCCTGGAGTTCGTCCTCGATGTCGCGCTCCGCCGGTCCGATGATCTCGACGGTCACCTCCGGGACACGGCGAGCGAGCTCGATGAGCTCGGCTCCCCCACGTGGGCGCGTGACCTTCCCCAGGTAGACGATACGATCGTCGGCGGGCTCCAGCAGCTCCTCCGGCGGCACGCGCACAGAGTTCGGGACGACGGGGTGGATGCGGGTGAATCGGTCGCGGTACCCGTGCTCCGCGAGCAGCAGACGGAAGTTGATCTCCGCGTACTGCTCCGCGGCGACCGCACCGGCACTGAGTATCGGTCGCAGCCTGGGCGGCGCCCAGTCGCGCATGTGCATAGCCGAGGCGGTGTCCTCATGGACGTCCCAGACGATCGTCGCCTTACGCCACGGGAGCGCGAGGACGGCCAGGAGCAGGTCCGGATCATGGATGAGGATGACGTCGACCGCGCGGGACATCCCGCTCAGCAGGGTGCGCGCGGCACGGACCGCGCCCACGCGGCGCTTGCCCTTCGCCCGCGGCAGGTCGATGCCCCACACGCCTTCCGGGGGCGTGCGGCCGAACGCGGAGAAGGGCGCGGCGTACGCGACATCGTGCCCCGCCTCGATCAGCGCCGGCAGCTGCCGATGGCGGATCCTCGCGTCTTCGGGGTCGTGCACGATGGTCGCTACCAAGATGCGGAGGGGTGGGGCCATGATTGGTAGTGTACTGATCGGCACGAAGCCAGTTCGTACGTCCAGAATGCGCCGCGCGTCGGAGCGTTCGCACCACCGCCTGAGGAGCCGCCGTGGCCGTAGATGCAGTCGTCATGGGACTCGGATACGTCGGGATGCCGCTCGTGCACGCAGCGGTCCACGCGGGCCTGTCGGTCATCGGCTTCGATGTGTCGGACGCCGTGGTCGACGGGCTCATGGACGACCGCTCCCACATCGACGACCTCTCCGGTGCGGACATCGCTGAGATCCGGGCCCGCGGCTTCCGCGCGACGTCCGATGACGCGATTCTGGCAGAGGCCGACGCGATCATCATCTGCGTGCCGACGCCGCTGGACGACGACAGCCGCCCGAACGTGGGAGCCGTCGAATCAGCGACCCGCGCCATCGCACGGAACCTCACTCCCGGGACGCTGGTGGTCCTCGAGTCGACCACGTACCCCGGCACCACCGAGGAACTGGTCCGGCCGATCCTGGAGGAGAGCGGGCTCCGAGCAGGACAGGACTTCCACCTGGCCTTCTCTCCCGAGCGCATCGACCCGGGCAACCCCACCTACGGGCTGGTCAACACCCCGAAGATCGTCGGCGGACTCACGCCGCAGAGCACGGAGCGTGCGCGGGCCTTCTACGGCCGCTTCATCGAGACGACGGTCGCGGCGAAGGGACCCCGCGAGGCGGAGACGGCGAAGCTGCTGGAGAACACGTACCGCCACGTGAACATCGCCCTGGTGAATGAGATGGCGCAGTTCTGCCATGAGTTGGACATCGACCTGTGGAACGCGATCGACATGGCGAGCACCAAGCCCTTCGGCTTCCAGGCGTTCTACCCCGGTCCAGGAGTAGGCGGCCACTGCATCCCGATCGACCCGAACTACCTGTCGTACAACGTGAAGTCCCGGCTGGGCTACCCGTTCCGCTTCGTCGAGCTTGCGCAGGAGATCAACTCCTCGATGCCCGCGTATGTGGTGAGGCGCGTACAGGACATGCTGAACGACGATGCCAAGGCCGTACGGGGTGCGAAGGTCCTGCTGCTCGGCGTGACGTACAAGCCGAACATCTCCGATCGGCGCGAATCCCCCGCGATCCCGCTGGCGGAAACGCTCCTGGAGCACGGTGCCGACCTCAGCTATCACGACCCCAACATCGACGAGTGGACTGTTGCGGGGACGCAGGTCCCACGCGCCGACGATGCTCTGCGTGCGGCGACCGACGCGGACGTGGTGGTCGTCGTCCAGAACCACCGGGAGTACGACATCGACGCGATCGCACGCGCCTCGCAGCGGTTCCTCGACACGAAGGGCAAAGTCACCGCAGAGGGCGCGCAGCGTCTCTGAGCAGCGCTGAGTCGGGTGCGCTGGGAGCCGGCGTCAGCGGGTCGGAAACACGCAGCCGTGTTCAGCGGGAGGTCTGGTCGAAGCCGTCGGTGACGACGACCTCGGCGGCGGGGTCCTCTTCCGCGCGGTCGGGGAACACCCACGTGCGGTAGGCCCAGAAGCGGAACACCATCGCCAGGCCGATGCCGATGACGTTGGTCGAGATGTTGTAGGAGACCGGGTCGTGGAGGCCCAGCAGGTACCACGTGACACCCAGCGGCGCGACGACGATCACCATGCCGATGAGGTTCACGACGACGAACTTCCACAGCCCCGTGAGGGTCGAGCCGGAATCCCGCCGGCCGTAGGTGATGAAGCGGTTCCCCACCCAGGCGACGGCCATCGACACGATCGTGGACACGACCTTCGCCTTGATGGGGCTGGCGACCAGCAGCGCCGGAACGCCCAGGAAGCCGAAGAGCAGGAGGTTCGACAGTCCCACGTCGACGAGGTAGGCGATGCCTCCGACGGACAGGAACGAGAGGACCTCGCGGAACAGGCGACGGCGGTCTGCCCAGCGCTGCGACCAGGTAGCCCGCTGCTCCGGTGCGGGCGCTCCCGCGGGCTCGCGTCGCCGTTCCAACATCCAAGTCCTCTGTCGTCCGGTCACCCGTCGCTCGCTGCGAGTCCTCACAGAGTCCGGCCGACGGGTGGATACCGAAGCACTCTACGCCTTGGACCAGGGTCGGAACGCGCAGGGCACGCCCAGTCAGAGTCTGTTCGGCGTGTGGTCACGCGGGGTCACCAGCGAGGCGATCGCTGCAGCGGCTCGCTTGGGCGGAGTCGAGACGGTCCAGTGGAGGGGCTTCAGCGACAGCGCGAAGGCGATGCCCCCTGCGGCGAAGACACTGATGACGACCGCACCGATCTGCACGGCGTGACCGTAGCCGCCTGCGAAAAACTGCTCGAGGGCCGGGCTGAGCGCGATGATGAGGAAGCCGTGGAGGAGGTAGACGGACAGCGATCGCTCGCCGATCACCGTGATGGGCCCGTTCACGTCCGGCACTGCCGCGAGCAGCGCGAGGATCGCGAGGAAGGCGATGAGCGTGAGACACGCGCGGATGAGCATCCCGCGCAGAACGGAGACCTCGAGATGATCGAAGTTCCCCGAGCCGTACAGCCAGCTGGAGTCCGTGTCCGCGACGAACAGCGCGAGCAGTGGCAGGAACGCCACGACGCATCCGCCCAGACGCGTCCAGAGTGGAAGGCCGCCTGTGAAGGCGAGCAGCTTCTTCCCGTACACCTTGCCCACGACGAAGAACGGCCAGAACACCAGCGTCCTAGAGATGGAGAGTTCTGCCCCCGCGAACGGCAGCACACCGGCGCAGACACCAACAAGTGCTGACGACGCGACCAGCGTCCGGGGGAAGCGCTCGATGAACGGCACGGTGAGGGTCCACCAGATCATCGCGAGGAGGAACCACATGATCCAGTGCGGGTCCGTCCAGCTCCATGCGAACGGGTCGCCGATCCATCTATCTGTCACGTAGTAGAGGGTCTGGAACGTGGCCAGCAGGATCACGAAGGTGGCGATCCGCTCGATGAGGCGCGTCGATTTCGCTGTGATCCCGGCGAGGAAGATGAACGCCGGCATGTGGAATGCGTAGATGACGGTGTAGGCGAGGTCGGTGAGCCCGTCGCTCAGCCCCACCCTGGTGAGCAGGTGACCGAAGACGACGAGGATGATGAGGACGCCCTTCGCGACGTCCAGTCTGTTGTCCCTCACGATGGCCATCAGCGAATCAGCCGTCTGCTTCTGCAAGGGCTGCCGCAGTGCGGCGTCGTTCCCTCGGGTTGACGAGAGACACGAGAGCCGCTGCGGCCTTCTTCGGCGGGGTCGAGACAACCCAATGGGAGGGCTGCAGGGCTAAGACGAATGCGACGCCCCATGCAGCGAAGCCACTGATCACGACCGCGCCGATCTGCAGCGCGTGCCCGTATCCGCCAGCGAAGAACTCCGCCAGCGCCGGCGTGAGAGCGATGACCACGAGGCCGTGCAGGAGGAACACGGAAAGCGATCGCTGCCCCATCACTGCGACGGGCCCTCGACTGTCCGGCACTGCAGCGACGAGTGCCACGATCGCCACGAGAGCGATGAGGAGGAGGCACACTCGAATCAGCATTCCCCGCCCGTCAGAGACCTCCAGGGACTCGAAGTTCCTGCTGCCGTAGAGCCACCCCTTGTCGATGTCGACGATGAAGAGCGCGATCGCCGGAACAATGGCGACGACGCACAATCCGATCGCCGTCCATACCTGGAGCCCTGCAGCGACCTTCAACAGCCTCGGACCCACAGTGCGTCCGAGCACGAAGAACGGCCAGAAGACGAGCATGCGAGACAGCGAGAAGTCATATCCCGCGAAGGGTACGAGGCCGACACCGATGCTGGCGACCAGCGAGACAGCGACCATAGTGCGCGGAAAGCGTTCGATGAGAGGAACGGTGAGAGTCCATCCGATCATGCCGACGAGGAACCAGAGGATCCAATGGGGGGTCGTCCACGACCATTCGAAGGAATCTCCCGCCCACATCTTCGCGACGAAATAGAGATATTGGAAGACGCCGAGAAGCATGACGAAGGTGAGAAGTCGCTCGAGCAGCCTCGTCGACTTCGCAGTCAACCCCGCGAGAAAGACGAAGGCGGGCATGTGGAACGCGTATATGACAGTCAGTACGAGCCGGACGAGTCCGTCTTCCCACTCCCCGCTCACCTCTTCGAGCAGGTGGCCGAGCACCACCAGGACGATGAGGACGCCCTTCGCGACGTCCAGCCTGTTGTCCCTCATACGCATGAGCAACGACTCTCCCGCATCAGGAGTGCGCGCGTCCAGTCCTCGGGGTGGACATCAGCGATCTCCCAGGAGCGTGCCGCGCCCTGCCCCAGTGCCGGGACAGGGAGGAGGAACTCAAAACAGCCCTGAGATCGTTCCGTCTTCAGCCACGTCGATCCGATGCGCGGCGGGGTCCTTCGGCAGACCGGGCATCGTCATGATGTCGCCGCAGATCACGACGATGAACCCGGCTCCCGCGGACAGGCGGACGTCGCGCACGGCGAGGGTATGACCGTCTGGGGCACCGCGGAGCGACGGATCAGAACTCAGTGAGTACTGGGTCTTCGCGATACAGACGGGAAGCTCTCCGTACCCCTCCCTCACGAAGCGGTCGAGCTTCTTCTGCACGGACGCCGGGATCTCCACGGAGCCCGCGCGGTAGATACGGGTGGCGATCGCTTCGATCTTCTCGACCGGACTCGACTCGAGGTCATACGAGTGCCGCGGCTCCCCGCCCCCGCGTTCGTCGTTCTCGGCTGCTGCTGCGATCACGGCATCGGCCAGGTCGAGGCAGCCCTCGCCGCCCCTCGCCCAGTGCTCTGCGGATTCCGCACGCACCCCGTGCTCAGCGAGGTGAGCGATCGCCGCTTCGATCTCCCCGTCCGTGTCGGACGGGAACCGGTTGAGGCTGACGACCGGGGTGAGACCGTAGACGTCCTGCAGGACGGTCAGGTGGTGCTCCAGGTTGACCATCCCGGCGAGCATTGCGTCGACGTCCTCCGTCTCGAGATCCGCTTTGTCGACCCCGCCGTGGTACTTCAGCGCACGTACCGTGCCGACGACGCACACCACGTCTGGCCAGATGCCCGCAGCGCGGCACTTGATGTCGAGGAACTTCTCCGCGCCCAGATCCGCGCCGAACCCCGCCTCCGTGATCGTCCAATCGCCCAGGGCCAGCGCTGCGCGGGTGGCAAGGGCGCTGTTGCAGCCGTGCGCGATGTTCGCGAAGGGTCCTCCGTGGATGAATGCCGGACTGTGCTCGAGCGTCTGGACGAGGTTGGGCGCCAGCGCGTCGCGCAGCAGCGCGGTCATCGCTCCGGCCGCGCCGACGTCCTCGACTGTGACGGGCTTCCTGTCCCGAGTGTGTGCGACCACGATGCGCGCTAACCGCTTCCGGAGGTCGGCGATGCTCGTGGCCAGGCAGAAGACCGCCATGACTTCGCTGGCGACGACGATGTCGAAGTGGTCCTCCCGCGGCACGCCGCCGTTGATTCCTCCCAGGCCGATAGTCGTGTTCCGCAGGGCACGGTCGTTGAGGTCCACGACCCGGCGGATGTGGATTCGTCGGGGATCGACGTCCAGCGTGTTGCCGTGGTGGATGTGGTTGTCGAGCACGGTCGCGGCGAGGTTGTTCGCCAGCGCGATCGCATTGAAGTCGCCCGTGAAGTGGAGGTTTATGTCCTCCATCGGCACGACCTGAGCATGCCCGCCGCCGGCCGCGCCGCCTTTCATGCCGAAGACCGGCCCCAGACTGGGCTCGCGCAGAGCGAGGACCGCCTGCCCGGTGGGGGTCTCCCCCGCTGCCGCCCGTCGCCGGTTGCGCTCGTTGAGTCCGTCGGCGAGGCCGATGCTGGTCGTCGTCTTCCCCTCACCTGCGGGAGTGGGGCTCATAGCGGTGACGAGAACCAGCCTGCCGGTCGTCCGATCCTTCTCCGCCTGTTCGAGGACGGACAGTGGCACCTTCGCCTTAGTCCACCCGTACGGGATCAGATCATCAGCAGGCACACCCATGGTGCCCGCGATCTCCGTGATCCGCTTCAGCGACGCTGCTTGGGCGATCTCCAGATCGATACTCATGGTGCCCATTGTGCCGCAGGAGTAGAAGTGCTGCCCGGGCGAAGGAGGCTGTCCGTTCGAAGGTCCCCGCGCCGAACCCCGGTTCAGAGGGGGTACCCATCACCGATCGTGTGACGGAGAATGGATTGGGAGAGGTTCAGACACAAGGAGTCGCAACGCAAGGCTCTTCTTGTTTCGCGCTAGCCCCGCTTTCGAGAGGCACAGATGTTCCGCCGCCAACCCATACTCCCCGAAGGACGTCTCTACGGTCTCCTCTGGGGCATCCCCCCGGAGTTCGGTGGCATGACCAGCGCAGCGTTGCAGCGAGCGTCAGCATTCGCCGAGGTCGACAAGCGTGTGGTCGAGATTCTCACCCTTTCTCCCCGGATGAACCCGAAGCGGAGACGGAGTGCACTGTTGGCCTCGAAGAAGATCGGCCGGCGGGTGCACATTCGCAATCTGTGGAGTGAGCTTCGGACCATGCCCGACAAGCAGATCATCCGGCTTCGAGGGACCACGAAACAGCCGATCACCACCGTCGGGGAACGGCCCTCGATCACTGGAGCGGCGGAATCCACGCGATCTGACGACAATGGAAACATCCTCCAGATCGACCAATACCGCAGAGACGGCTCCCTGCTCGCCATCGACCGTCTGGACACGCGACGGCGTGGTCACCTCGGTGGACGCCAGATCACAGTCTTCGACCGGAAGGGCAAGGCCGCAGCACAATGGGGATCAGAGGCGGACTTCTACCATTCATGGATCGACTGGGTGGTAGGCGATCGCACTGCCACGATCATCTCCGATTCCAGCCCGGTCGGTGGAATGATGCACGGCTACCGCCGGGACAATGTCACCGTCACCCAGGTATTGCACAATCCCCACCTCAGAGACCCCACCGGGTCCCCGTACGGTCTCCTGCCGCCGGCTAAGAAGGAGATCCTCACCCATCTCGACCGATACGACCTCGTCACGACGCTCACAGAAGAGCAGCGGACGGACATGCTCGAGTCATGTATGGCCGTTGACAAGATCCAGACTGTCTCCAACATGTATGAAGGTCCGGTGGTCGAGCGGATAGAAGCACGTCCCCCAGGACAGGGAGTGATGGTGGGCCGCCTTGTCCGCCAGAAGCGTGTCGATCATGCGATCGAAGCGATGGCGCTGGTGCACGAAGCGCATCCCACTGCCACGCTGGATATTTACGGCGACGGCTCTCACAGCCCTCAACTGGCTTCGCTCATCAGCGACTTGGGAGTCGGGGACACCGTCCGCCTGCATGGGTACGATGCCGACGCGAGAGCACGGTTCCAGCACGCATCCTTCAGCGTTCTCTCCAGCCGATTCGAAGGCCAGGGCCTCGTGCTCCTCGAAAGCCTGGCGGCTGGCTGCATCCCGATCGCATACGACGTCCCGTACGGCCCTTCCGACATCATCACCCATGGAGTGAATGGTTTTCTCGTGCCAGCCGGGGATCCTGCGGAACTGGCCGCCACGATCGCACACGTCATCTCGCTCAGCCCCCGAGAGCTGAACAGCATGCGTACGGCCGCAGTGAGCCGCGTGGCAGATTTCGCGCCGGAGGTCATCACTCGGCGGTGGCGCGATGCCCTCTGCGAAGCTACGGCGACAAAGACGGCAGATAGGAAGTTCCGCGTTCGAGCCACGCTCCGCGATGCACATGCCACCGGTCAGGGGATCCACCTCGCGATCGAAGTCGTGCTCGACACCTCCGACGCGCTCGACCGTGCGTTGGTCTCCTGGGTGGGCCGCAAGACAACCGCGTACGGCCGGGTGCTGGCCACAATAGACACCGAAGCGCAGACCCACCGCGTCCGAGCCCTTCTTCCCTACCATCGCTTCACCGCAGTTGGCAGGGGTCTGCTCGATGTCTTCATGGATGTCAGCGTTGCCGGGACTTCACGAAGAGTCCGCATCACCGCCGCAGGCCTCGAACAGGCGGTCGGGAGTGGCCCCGCAGAGATCTACGCTACACAGCACGGCAACGTGAGCATCCGGCTCCACCCTGGCCGCGACCGCACAGTCGGTCAGGACACAGCAGATCGGGACACCACGCCCACAGACTGAGGCAGCGGCTCCCTCCTCAGATCGATCACCGTGTCGAATTCGACGTCACCGAACAAACGCGTCCAGTCGCGCGTGAGTGCGGCGTCGAGACTGTCACGCTCCTGCATTGTGAGATCGCGGTTGTGGTCATCGTTCGAATTTTCGGACTGCCGAAGCAGTCGGCGTGCTCTTTCGATGAGATCCGCCTCTTCGCGCGTGACTACTCTCGCCCCGGCGGTCGGGAGCAGTCGGCAGTAGTCCTCGAGAGCCTTCATAGTTTCCACCGCTGTCTCATCCTTGGACGGAGAGAACGACACCGTGACATCACAATCCTCGAGGTGTGGTTGTCGCACGACATCGATCACCGCGCGTCCTGCCTCGGGATCCTTCAACGCGCGTGACCGCACCAGGATGCGTTTGCGTTCGGGATCGCGAAGCGTGACAAGTCGAGTATCGGCCGCGGGCTCCCGGAAGACGGTATCCACCACTCGCTGTGTGATCGACGTGTCGGAGTACGGCACGTGCTTCGTCGCCCACTCCCGTCTGCGAGCAACGATCTCCGGCGACTGTGTGCCTTGCACAGCCCTCTGGACAGCGGTGAAAAGCTCATTCTCGCAATCGGCACGTTCCCCGGGAAGGGAGTCGAGGGAGTAGTACAAACCCCTGCCGTCCTCATACTCTGCACTGTCGGGAACATAAAAGACCAGAGGCCGGTCCTCGGCGAGATAGTCGAAGAACACGCTCGAGTAGTCGGTGACGAGAACATCCACAGCCGCCAGCAGCTCGTTTGTATTGACGTCATTGGGCACCAAGACATCAGCCAGCTCGGGGTCGTCGATCCCCTGCTTGTAGACGAACTGGTGGACCTTGAGCAGCACGTCACAGTCCTCGCCGAGAGACTCACGCAGTGACTTCACCACTGACCGGAGGCTTTCGACATCTTTCTCAGGTCTGTTGGTCGATTCTCCTCTCCACGTAGGAGCGAACAGCACGAGCTGCGCGCCCTCACGGGCACGCAGCCCGCGATCTTTCAGAGAGCGTGAGTATTTGAAGGCTTGAAGGCCACTCGATATTGCCTCCCGGGACCACCGATATTGCCCATCGGGGACCAGGGGTGGTGCCGGCGGGGGCCATCGGCCCCCACCGACAGCCTTCCTACTGGTTCA
>NZ_FXZF01000071.1:0-3090 GCF_900169375.1 Brevibacterium sp. Mu109 | reverse complement strand
GGTAGGGAAACGCCCGGTCCCATTCCGAACCCGGAAGCTAAGCCTGCCAGCGCTGATGGTACTGCACTCGATAGGGTGTGGGAGAGTAAGTCACTGCCGCAATATTCTTTGTTTGGTTGGTTGAGGGTCTGAGGGTTTGAGCGTTGCTCACCGTCAGGCCCTCAACCCATTCACGAGGGTTGTCAGCAGCGCTCAACGACGAGGCTGCCCACCGCGACCTTCGACCTCGTGGACAACCAGCACTGGACTTCGACCCAGATGAGCAGGCCTCCATGACTGGGTGGCTGCGCATCGCGGGATCATCTGAATATCCGCATCTTTGGGGTCCATCGGTCGTGTGTTCGGGTTCCACCGCGCTGGTAGCTGGATAGTGCTCGTGGGGACCGGTCATGGTGTGCATGGTGGCCACCGTGCCTAGGATGCTTCCGCCGCATGTATTGGGCGCGCGCCGGCATGAGACGACTCATGGTGCGGATGACCCGGGCCAAGTGTGACGTGCAGTTGCGCGCAGACAGCCCCGCTGCACGAGTGATCGGGGCATCACTGGGGACGTCACGGTAGCCAGTCACGGCGGTGCTCGAAGCCGCCGATGCTGCCCGATTCAGGTGGCACGACGTCAAGGACTGCACGGATAACGACGACTACGAACTGGTGTTCCCTGGCCGAGGCGAGAACCAGGGCATGTTCGCCCAGTCTGACCTGAGTTGCGCCACCTAGTCTGAGATTTGTGGTGGGTGAGGCTGTGACCTGCGGGTTCATGGTTGAGGGTGTGCACTAATAATTCGGGGTGAGTAGCCTCAGGCGCATGGGATCGTTCGTGCGCAAGGTCAAGACCGGCTCCGGCGCTACCGCTGTCCAGATCGTGCACAAGACCGGCAGCCGCCGTGACGGTATCGAGCACATCGGATCCGCACACACCGACGCTGACCTTCACGTCCTTCTCGCCACCGCGCACCGCCGACTTGCCGGCGATCAGCCCGAACTCGACCTCGGTCTTGATGCTCCCGGTCTGGGACGGCCAGAACACGGACTGGTCGTCGAGTCGACGCAGTCGATCGTGTTGTGGCAAGCCCTCGAACGCGTCTACGCGTACCTGGGCTTCGACGCCGTCGGTGACGAGCACTTCAGGAAGCTCGTCCTTGCCCGGATCGTGGAACCGACATCGAAGACAGAAGCGATCCGCGTGATGGAAAATTTCGGCATTAGCCCGCCGAGTCTGCGCACGATCACACGGACATTGCAGCGCATCCAAGCCGACGGCGTCCGTGGCGTCGTGTCCCAGGCCTGTTTCGACTATGCAACAGCCACCGGCGGGCTCGCGCTCGTGCTCTATGACGTGACGACCTTGTACTTCGAAGCTGATGACGAGGATGAGCTGCGGAAAGTCGGGATGAGCAAGGAACGGAAAGTCGACCCCCAGATCACTGTGGGTCTGCTGGTCGATCGGTCGGGGTTCCCGCTGGAAGTCCAGTGCTTCGAGGGCAACAAAGCCGAAACGAAGACACTGATCCCCGTGGTGACCGCGTTCAAGGAGCGACACGGCATTGATGACCTCGTCATCGTCGCTGATGCCGGCATGCTCTCAGCTGCGAACCTGTTGGCGTTGGAAGAAGCCGGACAACGGTTCATCGTCGGGTCCCGCATCACGAAAGCGCCGTATGACCTGGCGGACAGGTTCGAGAAGAAGGGCACGTACTTCGAAGACGGCGAGATCGCTGAGTCCCAGCGTGTGATGGGCACCGGAACGCAAGCCCGGTCCCGCAGGATTGTGTATCAATACTCGTTCAAGCGGGCCAAGCGGGATGACCGGAACATCAACAAGATGATCGAGAAGGCCGAGAAGATCGCCGCAGGAACGCGACCGATGAAGAAGGACCGGTTCGTGTCGCTCAAGGGGAAACAGCCTGCGGTGGACTGGGCGCTGGTCGAGCGAGCCCGACAGTTGACGAGGATCAAGGGCTACGTCACGAACATTCCGATGTCGCTGATGAGTGGTCACGCGGTCGTGGCGGCATATCACGATCTGTGGACGGTAGAGCAGTCGTTTCGTATGTCGAAGTCAGATCTGAAAGCGCGTCCGATCTTTCATCGGACGCGGGACTCGATCGAGGCGCACCTGACGATCGTGTTCGCTGGTCTTGCGGTATCCCGCGTGGTCCAGGCGCGGACGGGGGTGAGCATCAAGAAGTTCCGGACGAGGCTGGCGCCTCTACGATCGGCGGTACTCCGTACCGGTGAGCAGCGGCACACGATCCATCCCGTCATTCCTGACGAGGCTGCCGCGATGCTCGAGAACATCCCCGGGGAGGGTGTGCACTAAAGTGGCGCAACTCAGGTCTGACTGGCAGCAGATCCACAAGGAGCCGGCACAGGCCAGGGTGACGCTGAAGCGGCTCATCGTAAAAGAGAGTGTAGAAGTGGTCTGAAGCCTCCGGTATCCAGCAGCGATCTCAGCATGTAGTGGCCCAGGTTCCGGAACCCCAGAGCAGTGCCTCGCAGGTGTTCGAGTCGACCATTGATCGCCTCGGTCGGCCCGTTGCTCGTCCCGGGTCGCTGGAAGTACGCCAGTACGTCGGCGGCGCGTCGTTTCAGGGTTCTGCCGAGCGTGGTCAGCTCCGTCAACGCCGCCGGCACTCCTACCGAGAGACTCGTGATCACGGCTCGCATCCGCGCGCGTCCGCGCACCCGGTCGGGGTCGCGGTAGGCGGCCACCACGCGTTGATAGATCCACCACGTCACATCGACCTGGGTGTGTTCATCGGCAGCGAGCACCGCTTCGAGCCGGGCGACCTGTTTGGGGGTCAGTAGATTCGCACCAGTCAGCAGGACGCGACGGATGCCGTAGAGCGGGTCCCCGGACCGGCCCCGGTGTCCGAGGGTCTCCTGTGTGTTTCGTCAAGTTGATGTCGGCCGTTTCAGCGCTAAGAATCCAGCCAGGTGAGCGTGGTGTCCTGCCGTTTGAGCGTTTAGCTATTTCATGAGGGCGTTCTTGACTCTGTAGGAGTCGCCGCGGAACTGCAGGAGTCGCCCGTGGTGGACGATCCGGTCGATGACGGCAGCGGCCATGTTGTCATCGCCGAACACGGTTCC
>NZ_FXZF01000114.1:0-1096 GCF_900169375.1 Brevibacterium sp. Mu109 | reverse complement strand
ATCGGTGCGATCGTCATCGGTCTCCCTCTCCGTCGAGGCTGCGCTGTCGGGCCGGTGGTTCGAGGCTTGTGGTTCGGGGCCGTTGGTTCGACGCCACGCCGGCCGGTGCTGTCAGTAGTCACAGTAGGCCCGATCACGGATGACTTAAAGAGCCGATTACGTCTCGATTGAGACGCTGATGTTATCAATCGCGGGGCACGCGAGCGGCGCGCAGTGTGTACTCCCGGCGCGCGTACACCGCCTGCGATCACTGCAGTCGGGTGGCGATCCTGCAGGGTGCTACGGGGCGCGCTGAGCCCGTGATCTGGGCATTCTCGGCGGTCGTGGTGGGCGCTGGGCGTGCCATGGCCGCAATCGGCGTTGTTGTCATATCTGCGAACTTCGATAGCGTGGTGAGCACACATCAATGGAAGGTACAGCGCATGCTCAACCGTCTGCACGATGCTCTCAGGCTGAGGACGAACCCGGTCATCTTCTTCTCCTCAGCCGCTGTGATCATTCTCTTCGTCCTCGGAACGATCCTCTTCACCGACGCCCTCGACACCGGGGTCTCCGCCGCCTCCGACTGGCTGCTGCGCAACCTCGGATGGTTCTACATCCTCGGCGTCACCGTCTTCCTCGTCTTCCTCATCTACATCGCCGCATCCCGCTACGGACGGGCGAAGCTGGGACCCGACGACGAACCGCCCGAGCATTCCAACGGTGCGTGGTTCGCGATGCTCTTCGCCGCGGGCATCGGGTCGATCCTCATGTTCTGGGGTGTCGCGGAACCGGTCAGCCACCTCGGCGATCCGCCCCGGGCGAGCACCGGGATCGAACCGGGCACGGTCGAGGCCGCGGCTGACGCGATGAACTTCACGTACTACCACTTCACCCTGCACACATGGACGATCTTCACGCTGCCGGCGCTGTGCTTCGCGTACTTCATCCACAAGCGCAACCTGCCGCCGCGGGTGAGTTCGATCTTCCAGCCCATCCTCGGTGAGAGGATCCACGGGCCGATCGGGAAGACGATCGACGTCGTCGCGATCATCGGCACCGTCTTCGGCGTCGCCGTCTCGATCGGCCTCGGCACCCTGCAGATCAACGGGGGACT
>NZ_FXZF01000070.1:0-3404 GCF_900169375.1 Brevibacterium sp. Mu109 | reverse complement strand
GACCCCGGGGAATCATCTATGTGGAAGAGACCGGTGAGAGACCGGGACACTACTTCCTGCCCTCGCACCGCGTTCGCACTCGAATCCGAGTGAGCCCCTTGCCATCAAGCGAACCGGTGGATCAAGGTTAAGTCCGGGGAACTCGGCCACTTTCGCGTCGGTCGCGTGATCCGCGTCACCAGCGAGCACGTCGACGCCTTCGCGGCGGGCGGGTGGGTGGCACCGCGATGAGCGCAGAGAAAGGCCCCGGGCGGGCGCCCGGGGCTTCGAGCGAGGCAAGCTCTAAGGTCAAGTTTAGGGCACCCTCGGCCAGCTTGGACGAGATCGCCCAGAACTTCGACTACGACGTCAACCCGCGCGCCGTATCGGGTGCGGCGAAGATCACCGATCTGCTCTACCCCGATCTCCTCGCTAGGTTGCTCGACGGGTTTTTCACACCCGGCGGCCCCTGGGAGTCACTGCGGATGCAGCTCATCGAGCACGGCCACGCCGTCGCCCCCGAGTCTCCCAAGGGGGCCAAGCGCACCGAGACGCTCATGGCGAAGTTGCTCATGAACACGACGTTCTCGGGCTGCGAAGTCGCTATCGGGCGCGCGGTGACCCGTTACCTGAACGAGGGCATCGCGCAGTTCCGTCGACTTTTCGCCGAGGAGTTCGACGAGGACGGCACGAAGATGAAGGCCTCGGATGTGCTTCGGCCCTACAGGCGGGTCACGGCGCTATCGCCCTTGGCAGTGGCGCGCATCATCATCGAGGTGCATCACGTCGTGAACATCATGGCACCGGGACAGACCGCCGAGCGCGACATGCTCTCGGTCTACGGCACCACGGGGCCCAACGCCGGCCTCTACGAGCTCAACGTCGACCATATCGCCACACTGGCCCGGGCATACGCCCCCGACCTCAACGACCGCGCCGTCAAGGAAGTCGAGGGCCGCGTGCGCGCTCTCGCGCCTCGGCGCGAGCGCACCGTCGACCCCGACCTCCTGCCGCTGGGCAACGGCATCTTCGACTACCGCACGAAGCGCTTGGAGCCCTTCTCGCCGGAGCACGTCATCACCGGCAAAGCCGCCATGGCCTACGACCCCGACGCTCGCGACGTCGCCATCCCTGAGCCCCATGTCGACGGCTGCATCCGCACCGACTGCGTCGAGGGCTCCGTGTGCGGCGGCCAGACCTGGTCCGTCGAGTCCTGGATGCGCACGCTGTCAGACGACCCGGAGATCGTCGACCTGCTCTGGCAGGTCATCGGGGCCACCCTGCGCCCCTACGTCTCCTGGAACAAGTCGGCCTGGTTCTACTCGACGCGGGGCAACAACGGCAAGGGCACGCTCGTGGCCATGATGCGCAACCTAATCGGGATGCGCTCGTGTGTGAGCCTGCCCCTGTCGAAGATGGGCGAGCAGTTCTCGCTCCAGCAGCTCGCCGGGGCCACCGCGATCCTCACGGACGAGAATGACGTCGGCACCTACGTCGACAAGGCCGCCAACCTCAAGGCGATCACCACCCACGACTACCTCATGGTCGATCGGAAGCACAAGGACCCCATTTCATTCCAGTTCTGGGGCTTCATGGTGCAGTGCCTCAACGAGAAGCCTCTCGTCTCCGACCGCTCCGAGTCGTTCTACCGCAGGCAAGTATTCATTCCTTTCGAGAAATGCTTCACCGGCATCGAGAAGAAGTACATCAAGGACGACTTCCTCCTGCGCGAGGACGTCCTCCAGTACGTCATGGTCCGCGTGCTCGGCTCGCCGGAGCGGACGTTCATGGACGACTACTACGCGCTCGACGTGCCCGCCTCCAGTCAGAAGATGCTCGACGACTACAAGGCGTTCAACGACCCGGTCCGCGCGTTCTGGCTGGACTTCCGCGAGTCGTTCCAGTGGGATCTGCTGCCTCTCATGTTCCTCTACGACCTGTTCAAGGCGTGGTTCAAGGAGCAGCATCCGTCGGGGCGGCCCCTGGCCAAGCGCGCCTTCGACGAGGCCCTGGCCGGGATCGTCGAGGACGACGCCGAGTGGACCACCGAGAAGGGCACGCGCTATCGGTCAGCCAATCGCATCACTGTCGGCGAGCCGCTGATCGCCGAGTTCTCACTGACGGCCTGGACGAGCTCGTCCGGGCCGCGCGGAACCGCCCAGGCCCTCATGCCCGACCTCAAGCCGGTCTATGCGGGTCTCGTCCGTGTCCAGCCCTCCGAGCCCGTGCCCGATGCTGGCGACGGCTCGGTCATCGGCCACGACGCCGTCCGGACACGGGCTGCGGCCATGGCCGCGCGCTCGTACGCGGAGGACCAAGCATCAGGGCCCGCGCCCGGGCACCAGGGCGTGTCTGCATCGCCCAGCGCCCTCGTCCGTTCCCAGGACACCGAGCACGATTCGTAGCCGTCGGATCACGCAACCGAACCACACGATCTAGGAGCACATCATGGCACAGAACAGCGACATCCTCGCCGGTCAGATCGCGGCGCTGAAGCGCAAACAGAGGGCGCAGGAGAAGAAGGAGTTCGAGGCGTTCGGTCGTGAGGTCGCCGACCTCCTCGCCCCGGGCGTTGCGGGCACCACGGCACGCATCAAGACAGCGCGGGCCAAGCTGCCCGTCAGCGACGGCGCGGACCACGGAGACGCCGACCCTGTGGCCCACGGAGACGACGACACCGCGGCCCCCGACGACGGCGATTCCGTGGGCCACGGCTTCGGCGAAGACGTGGCCCACGCGCGGCAGCATCACAGCGGCGGAGCGCGCTCGTGATGCACGGGCGGCTCCGCCGTCCGCCGGGGCCCCGCTCGCGGGGTGGAGGGTCTCGGGAGGCGAAGCCTCCTGAGCGAGCTGATCGCGTCGGTTACTGGGGGTGTGTATACGACCCCCTAGTAACTGACGTGACTGCTCGCCGGGAGGCTTTATAAGCGCCCACCGGCCACCAGGCCGGGGTGCGTTTATAAGGCCGACCCGCGACGAGGACGACGACCAGGTGCCCACCGGTGTCGGCGGCCGCGGAGCGTGCGGAGGAGGACGGACGGACGACGGAGCGACAGGGCCGTGCGCGTGAGGGCGCTGGCCCGCACGGAGTGCAGAGACGAGCGCGCTGGAGGGTGCGAGCAGGGAGGGCAGAGCGATGCCGAGGAAGGGACATTCGATGCCCGATGAGGAGCGCGCGAAGCGGTGCAAGAGCGCGGAAGAGAAGCGCTCGAAAAACGGGCTCTTCCGGTTTCAGAGTGCGTAGCAGGGTCTCTGCACCCAGTGTGTCGGTGATGAATGAGAGGCGGGCCTTGGGTGATGATGGAAATTCTCCAAGATCCCTCACACCCAAGGCCCTGCCATGCAATCTACCTCCTCAGCCCAGTCGTGTCCTGTAGCCGATGTCATCTGCCGCACCCTCGAACTCGGCATCCACATCACCGGCG
>NZ_FXZF01000065.1:0-4915 GCF_900169375.1 Brevibacterium sp. Mu109 | reverse complement strand
CTTTCGGGTGAGCGGGCCGGATGCCGCCTGCGGTGTGGAACATCTCGTGGAGGACTGAGCGTGGAGCAGCGACTTCTTTGCTGATCTCGCTGTGCGTGGTTCCCATCTGGTAAAGATCCCACGCTTGTTGGGCTCTTGCGGGGAATTTCACAGCCCATCGCAGTTTCCCAGGTCGATTGACAGCCATCGCGCACACCTCCGGGTTCTAGGGGTGTTGCGATCACCCCTAGAACCCGCGGCTGCCGACCTGTGCGAGTGTTGAGCATTCGAACTGGGTGTGAGCCCGGGTGGGGCTGAGCCCCGGTGGGGTCTCGCGACGGTGATGAATGCAGGAGGGGCCCGGACGGATCGTCCGAGCCCCTCCTGCGCACATAGGGTGCGGTCACCTCATCGGATCATCCGAAGCGGCCGGAGATGTAGTTGAGTGTCTGCTCGTTCTCCGGGTTCTGGAAGATCGTCTTGGTGTCCGCGTACTCGATGAGCTGGCCGGGCTTGCCGGTGCCCTGGATGTTGAAGAACGCGGTCTTGTCCGCCACGCGCGCAGCCTGCTGCATGTTGTGCGTGACGATGACGACCGTGTAGTCCTCCTTGAGCTGGTTGATGAGGTCCTCGACGGCCAGCGTGGAGATCGGGTCGAGCGCGGAGCACGGCTCGTCCATGAGGATGACGGACGGCTCGACGGCGACGGTGCGGGCGATGCAGAGGCGCTGCTGCTGACCGCCGGACAGTCCGGAGCCCGGCTTGTCGAGTCGGTCCTTCACCTCGTTCCAGAGGTTCGCACCGCGCAGCGACTTCTCCAGGATCGCATCCGCGTCGGACTTCGACAGGCGCGTGCCGTTGAGCTTGTAGCCGGCGAGCACGTTCTCACGGATCGACATCGTGGGGAACGGGTTGGGGCGCTGGAAGACCATGCCCACCTCCGCCCGGATGTTCACCGGGTCCACGCCCGGGTCGTAGATGTTGTCGCCGTCCAGGAGGATCTTGCCGTCGGCATATGCACCGGGCAGCACCTCATGCATGCGGTTGATCGTGCGGAGGAAGGTGGTCTTGCCGCAGCCGGACGGACCGATGAAGGCCGTGACCGACCGGGGCTCGATGCGGATGTTCACATCTTCGACGGCGAGGAAGCTGCCGTAGTAGACGTTGAGGTCGACGGTGTCGATGCGCTTTGCCATGGGTCTTCGTTCCTTTGCTTCTGTGCCTGCTCGTGCGTGGCTCGCGCCTGGGTCAGCGTCCGGTCTTCGCCGGCGCGAACGCCTGGGCGACGATGCGGGCGATGAGGTTGAGCAGCATCACGATGACGATGAGCACGAGCGCGGCGGCCCATGCACGCAGCTCCGACGGCAGTGGAGCGCCGGGAGCCGTCGGGTTGATGAGCTGACGATAGATGTAGACCGGCAGCGCCGTCATCCATCCGTTGAACGGGTTCCACGTGGTGGTGGCGAGGAAGCCTGCCGTCACGAGGATCGGGGCGGTCTCACCGGCGACGCGCGCGATCGCGAGCGTCACACCGGAGGCAATGCCGGAGATCGACGTGGGGAGGACGACCTTCATGATCGTCTTCCACTTGCGGACGCCCAGTGCGTAGGACGCTTCGCGCAGCTCGTTCGGCACGACGCGGAGCATCTCCTCCGTCGACCGAACGACCACCGGGATCATGAGCACGGACAGGGCGATCGACGCGGTGAGGCCCATCTTCACCATCTGGAGATGAGCGGGGCTGGTGCCGAGGAACGTCGTGACGAACAGATTGACCGCGGCGAACGCGAACAGACCGGCGACGATCGAGGGGATGCCCGTCATGACGTCGACGAAGAACGTGATGGACCGCGCGAACAGGCCGCCCCGGCTGTATTCGGTCAGGTAGATCGATGCCATGAGGCCGATCGGCACGGAGATGACCGTGGCGAGCACGGTGATCATGAGCGTGCCGATGAGTCCGTGGACGAATCCGCCGGCCAGTGGTGCGCCCTCGTCGACGGTGGCCTGGTCCGTGGCTCCGTTGGTCGTGCTCATGTCCTCGGTGAGCAGGCTCGGATTCGAGAGGAGCGTCGGCAGTCCCTGTGCGAACACGGTCCACAGGAGCGAAATCAGCGGGATGAGTGCGATGAAGAACGCCGCCCACACCAGATTGCGCCACAGGCCGTCGGTCGCACGGCGCTTGTTCTCCATCACACGGGTCGTCACGTACATGCCGATGACGAACACGATCGCGGAGAAGATGAGCCAGCCGGTGACGGAGAAGCCCTCCCCGCCGAGCAGGACGGTGATGCCCGCACCGATGATGAGCGCGCCGGCGAGGACGACGGCCCACACCCAGCGCGGCTTCTGACCGGCGGTGAAGGCGTTGCCCTTCTTGGCGGACGTGCCGTTCTTCGACGGCTGCGGTTCGGGGGCGGCCCCCTCGTCTGTCTTCTTCACTGCTGTCGACATCAGTTGGCCCCCGAGAATTCCTTGTTGCGGTTGACGATCGCGCGGGCGACCATGTTCACCGCCAGCGTGATGATGAAGAGCATGAGGCCGGCCGCGATGAGTTCGGACTGGCGCATGCCGAACGCCTCAGGGAAGTTGAGCGCGATCTCAGACGGGATCGTCTGGTTGCCCGACGAGATGAGGCTGAGGTTGAACACGCCGCCGGACAGGACGAGCGTGACGGCCATGGTCTCACCCAGGGCGCGGCCCAGTCCCAGCATGATGGAGGAGATGATGCCCGCGCGTGCGAACGGGAAGACGGTCATCCTGATCATCTCCCACTGCGTCGCACCCAGGGCCAGGGCGGCCTCTTCGTGCAGCTTGGGCGTCTGGAGGAAGATCTCGCGGCAGAGCGACGTGATGATCGGCAGGATCATGACGGCGAGCACGACCCCGGAGGTGAGCAGGGTGCGGCCGGTCGTGGACGGGTCGCCGGCGAAGAAGGGGATGAAGCCGAGCGTGTCGTGCAGCCAGCCGTAGATCGGCACCATCGCGGTGGAGAGCGTGAGCATGCCCCACGCGCCGTAGACGACCGACGGGATCGCGGCCAGCAGGTCGATCACGTAGCCGACCGGCGTCGAGATGCGCCGCGGCGCGTAGTGCGAGATGTACAGTGCGATCCCGATCGCGACCGGCGTCGCGATGAGGATCGCGATGAGCGAGGCCATGACCGTGCCGCCGATCAGCGGGAGGACGTAGACCCAGAAGTTGTCTGCGCTGTTGATCGAATCCTGGTTGGAGAACACCGTGGGTGCCAGCGCGGGCAGCGATTCGGTGACGAGGAAGACTGCGACGAACGCGAGCACCACGAGGATGAGGGCGCCAGCGCCGTACGACAGACCGGCGAAGATCTTGTCCCCGGAGGCGTTCCCCGCTGACTTCGTGGTGGGCGAGGGATTGTTCTTCCTCGCTTCGGTGACCTGCTCAGTCACGATGACTCCCCTCGGAGTTCGACTGTCCGGAACGGAATGCCGGATCCATGGTGGTACTCAGTGGCGTGCGCATCAATGGTCGGACACGACGGTGCCGCCGATCCACTGGGTGAGTGGACCGGCGGCAGTGCCGTGGCCTGTCCGGAGAGCGTATATCAGCCCTGGACGGTGATGTTGTCGATGCGCTCGGTGGCCGCGGTGCGTGCGTCCTCCGAGATCGGCGCGGAGCCGGCCGATTCCTCAGCGGCAGCCTGGCCCTCCTCGGAGATGACGTACTGGCCGAACGCCTTCGCGAGGTCAGCGGTCTCCTGATCCTGGTACTGCTGGCAGAAGATGTGGTAGGAGACGAGGACGATCGGGTAGACGCCGGCTTCCTCCGTGGAGCGGTCGAGCTCGACTGATCCGTCGTCGTTGGCCTCGGATGCGTCGACGGCCTTGGCCGCTGCGTCCGAGGAGTACTCGACGTACTCGTCGCCGACGCCCACTGCGACGGTGCCGAGCTCGCCGACCTGCGAGGCGTCCGCGTAGGTGATCGCACCGTCGGTGCTGCCCGCGAGGGACACGACGCCGGAGGTCTGCTGAGCGGACTCGGCAGCGATCTCGGACGGCCAGGTCTCGACCTCGTCGTACTCCCAGGCGTCACCGGCGGCCTCGTTGAGGTACGCGGTGAAGTTCTCCGTGGTGCCGGAGTCGTCGGAGCGGTGCACGACGGTGATCGGCGTGTCGGGCAGCTCGGTGCCCTCGTTCTGCTCTGCGATCGCCTCGTCGTTCCACTCGGTGATCTCACCGGCGAAGACCTGAGCGATGGTCTCTGCATCCATGTTCACCGTGTCGACACCCTCGAGGTTGAAGGCGACTGCGACGGGGGAGATGTAGGACGGAGTGTGGAAGACGCCCTCGGGGCCGCAGACCTCTGCGGCCTGCTCCTGCTCGTCCTCGTCCATCGCGGCGTCGGAGCCGGCGAACGAGTACTGGCCGGCGAGGAAGCCCTCACGGCCCGCGCCGGATCCGACCGGGTCGTAGTTCACGGTGAGGTCGGGGGAGACCTCCGTGACGCCCTGGGTCCAGGCGGTCATCGCGGCCTCCTGCGACGACGCGCCGCCGCCGATCAGGGTGCCGGAGACCGAGCCGGCGTCAGCTGCGGGCTCGCCGCCTTCGCCGCCGCCGGATCCGCCGCCGCAGGCGGAGAGGGTGAGTGCGCCTGCTGCGAGGACTGCTGCAGCCGTGCCGAAACGCTTGAGCTTCACGTGGGTGCCTTTCGCTCCATGTGTAAGGGGTATCCAGGGGGTGTCCCCAGGTGCAGGGGATACCCCCGTGTGCGGACCCCACGTTACGAGTGCAGTATGACCCGTAGGAGAGTCGAATGTGAACGGCCGGTGAATGGGGCTCTTCGCGGTTCGTGGTGAATGACCCTGCTGTGGCGGGTATTCACGCTACGGTTCTCGCGGCGCTGGTGAGCAGGATACGCGTCCGGTAGTTCTCCGCGTTGCGGAATCCGCGGCCGGTGCGTT
>NZ_FXZF01000064.1:0-5247 GCF_900169375.1 Brevibacterium sp. Mu109 | reverse complement strand
GACTGTTCCTTCAGCAGCCTGTGCCGGGGCGAAGGGGAGCGCGATGCTCGCCATCCCGACCGTGACCGCGGCCGCGAGCGCTCCGTATCGGCGCGCACTGCCGGAAGCAGATGTCCTCATGATGTCTCTCTCCACTCGTCGTCGTGAGTGCTCCAGGTCTGTGACCTGGAGCGCCACAGGGGGACGCACGCCTGCGCACCCGCCGGGCCGTCGTCAGCCCAGGTCTGGGCGTCCGAAAGGGAATGCTCACCTCATTGAGGTGAGGCTGACTTCGCCAAGGTTAGGTTTACCTTGCCGTCGTGAGTTACAGTAACGATGTCGAGTCTTGGAATCAAATGTGAACTTCGTGCTCATCACGTCAACGCGACGCGGAGGGGCCACGCAGAGAAGTCCGGGACCACCCCCGCAGCAGCGCACCAGCAGTCGCCCGAGCCAGTGAGGACACACCGCCATGCCCGTCGGACCCGTGAGGAGGGTCTTCCGCACTCATCGCAGAGCAGTTCGCCGAACCGCCTGGATCGCGGGGAGCCTCGCCGTCGTCATCCTGCTGTGGGGCAACGGCTTCCACAACGTCGGTTCCAACAGCTTCGCGGCGAGCGATTCCTGCACTCCGGCCGCACCGCAGCCGGACCCGGATCCCCCGCAGCTGCCCGGGACACCTCGCGGGGACCTGCCTGCGCCCACGGAGATCCAGGGTCAGACGACCGCGTACACGGAGACCTCTGCGATCGCTCCCGTCGACGGGAACCCCGAACTCAGCCAGCGTCTGCCCGCCACGGTGACCAGCTCGGACGGACCCGAGCAGACGATCACGGACACCAGCCGCATCCTCGCCCTCAATCAGAACGGCGGACTCGCCGCGGCGGTCGTCGGGCTGGGGCTCGGCTGCAACCTGATCGGCCGTGACGTCGCGACGGACGTCGACGGGCTCATGCCCGGATCGGATGACCTCCCCCTCGTCACGCAGAACGGTCACGAACTGAACGCGGAGGCGATCCTCGACCTCGCTCCGACCGTCATCATCACCGACACGAGCATCGGCCCGTACGACACGCAGCTGCAGCTGCGCGCGGCCGGCGTCCCGGTCGTCTTCATCCCGCTCGGATACGAGGAGGGGGTCCACGGCGTCGAACCGCAGATCGAAGCGGTGGGCGACGCCCTCGGCCTGTCCGAGCTGGGCGAGCGCCTCGCTGACCGCACGAACACGGAGATCACCCGGACGATCCAGACGATCGGCCAGGAGCAGGCGCCCGCCGCCGTCGAGGACAAGCCCCGCGTCGTCTTCCTCTACCTGCGCGGAAGCATCTACTACTGGTTCGGCCGCGGCTCCGGTGCGGACACCCTCATCCAGGCGATCGGCGCCCGCGACGTCGCGACGGAAGTGGGCTTCGACGGCATGTCTCCGACGAACTCCGAAGCCCTCGTCAAGGCGGCACCGGACGTCATCATCGTCATGACCCTGGGGCTGGAGTCCGTCGGCGGCGTCGATGAGGCCCTCAAGCTGCCGGGGATCAGGCAGACACCTGCGGGGCAGAACAGTCGGATCGTCGACATGAGCGACTACGAGGTCATGAGCTTCGGCCCGCGTTCAGCCTCCGTGCTCGCGGCCCTGTCGACCGCCGTCTACGACCCGCAGAACTCCTATCAGCCCGAGCACGGCCCCGAGGCCGTCGAGAAGCGCGTCGACGAGATCCGTCAGGACCGCGAGGAAGGAGACGGCGAATGACCGTCCCCACAGACCACCGCGACCGCGCAGCAGTGCGCGGACGCAATGTGGTGCCGTCGGCAGCGGTGACGGGCGCCTCTCCGGTGCCTGACACCGCAGGCGCCGGATCCACGGACGAGGTGGGCACTCGGCACGTCGCACCTCCGGTGCGCCGCACGCGTGGAGCAGGCCGGACCCCGGCGAGCCTCCTCTTCCTCGTCCTCACGATCCTGCTGATCGCCACCACGCTCCTGTCCGCGATGGTCGGGCAGCTGTTCATCCCACCCCTCGAGGTCGTCGGCTCGTTCTTCCGCGGTCTGGGCCTCGACTTCGCCTGGCTGCCGGCGCCGGGCCAGCAGTTCGGCCACGAGGCACTGTGGGAGGTCCGCTTCCCCCGCGTGGCGATGACGATCCTCGTCGGCGCGGCACTGGCGGTCGCCGGGGCGCTCATGCAGGGCATCTTCGGCAATCCGCTCGCCGAGCCGGGGGTCGTGGGGGTGAGCTCCGGCGCAGCCGTGGGTGCGAGCTTCGCGATCCTCTTCGGCTTCACCTTCGCCGGCTCCTTCACCGTCCCCCTCTTCGCCTTCGTCTGCGGACTCGCCACGACCGCACTCGTCTACGGACTGGCCCGCGCGAACGGACGCACCGAGGCGGTCACACTCATCCTCACCGGCGTCGCCGTCAACGCGGTCGCCGGCGCCGCGATCTCGTTCATCGTCTTCAAGGCCCCCACGTCCGCACGCGAGCAGATCGTGTTCTGGCAGATGGGTTCGTTCAACGGCTCCCGCTGGGAGCAGGTGAGCGTGATCCTCCCGATCATCGTGGTGGCGTCGATCCTCTGCCTGTTCCTCTCCCGCCAGCTCGACCTGCTGGCGCTCGGCGAGAAGTCGGCACGACACCTGGGGGTCAATGTCGAGCGCCTGCGGATCATCGCGATGATCTACGTCGCACTCCTGGTGTCCGCCGCGGTCGCGTTCGCCGGCATCATCGCATTCGTGGGGCTCGTCGTCCCGCACCTCGTCCGCATGCTCATCGGACCCGGTCACCGCGCCCTGCTGCCGGCCTCCCTGCTGGGCGGCGCGGTCCTGCTCGTCATCGCGGACCTCGGAGCCCGCACCCTCGTGGAATTCGCGGACCTGCCGATCGGCATGCTCACCTCACTGGTGGGCGGACCGTTCTTCTTCTACCTGCTGCGCCGCAGCCGCGCGGCATCGGGAGGCTGGGGATGATCTCACTGCTCAAGGGGCCCCGTCGCCCCTCCCCCACCGCACTGGGGACGCACCTGATCAGTGTGCGCGACGCGGTCGTGGAGTTCGGTGAACGGCGCGTGCTCGACGGCATCGACCTCGACATCCGCACCGGCGAGGTTCTCGCGATCGTCGGCCCCAACGGCGCCGGCAAGTCGACGCTGCTCAACGTGATCACCGGCGATGCCGAGGTCGTCCGCGGCACTGTCGCGGTCGACGGAGCCGCCTGGCATGCGTGGTCGGGGCGCGAACTCGCCATGCGCCGGGCCGTGCTCCTCCAACAGGTCGACGTGTCCTTCCCGTTCACCGCGCTCGAGGTCGCGGAGATGGGGCGCTCGCCCTGGGCGAACCTGCCGGAGTCAGAGCACGACGATCGGATCGTCGCCGGCGCGATGGCCCGGACGGAGACCCGCGCCTTCACCGCACGGAGGTACTCGTCGCTCTCAGGCGGCGAACGCGCCCGCGTCGCTCTGTCGCGCGTCCTGTCCCAGACCGCCGCAGCGATGCTGCTCGACGAGCCCACCGCGGCGCTCGACATCCGCCATCAGGAGACCGTGCTGAGGACCGCGCGGGAGTATGCGAAGACCGGCTGCGCCGTCGTCGTCATCATCCACGACCTGGACCTCGCGGGCGCCTACGCGGACCGGGTCGCGGTCCTGTCCGACGGCCGCATCGTCGCCGACGGACCTCCCGAGGACGTCTTCACCGCGGGACTCCTCTCCCACGTCTATGACTATCCGGTGACGGTCGTCCCGGATCCCACCACCGGGGCACCCGTCATCGTGCCCGTCCGCTCATCCAAGAAGGAGACGCCATGAGGCCCGTCCCTCGGCATTCCGCGCGCGCACGACGCCGTGGCCCGCTGTCCCTGCTGTCCGCCATGGGAGCCGCACTCCTCGTCACGGCCGGTGCGTTCGCCGGCGTCATCGGCGTCACCTCCCCCGCGTCCGCGGCGGCGAGCGTCTCCGTCAGCGGGACGCCGGACGCCGACGGCGAGAGCCGTCTGGAGCTGTCCGGCTCCGGCTTCCAGTCCGTGCAGGGCGGGTTCGGCGGCATCTACGTGCTGTTCGGCTGGGTCGAGCCCGGCGGCGACTGGCGCCCCAGCAACGGCGGCAAGACCGGAGACGACTACCGCTATGTGTACGACGACGAGACGAAGCCGGCCGGCTTCCAGCTGTTCGTCACGTTCCCCGGCTCGTCCACCGCGTCAGCGGCGAACGGCGGTGAAGTGGCCTCCGACGGTTCGTGGAGCGGCACGATCCGTGTCCCGGGATCTCGCTTCACGACGTTCGACCGCTCGCAGAACGAGACCACGGTGGACTGCACCGAAGTGCAGTGCGGCATCATCACGATCGGCGCGCACGGCGTCGTGAACGCCGGGAACGAGACGTTCACACCGGTCGACTTCCCCGCGGCTGCGAGCGCTGCCGACGACGGCGGTGCCGAGGAGGACGGCGAGGGCTCCGACGCCGGCGAATCGGACGAGGCCGATGATTCCGGCTCGGAATCCGGTGACGACGCCGCCGAGGCCCCGGCCGACTCGCAGGACGCGCCGGCTCCCGCATCGGAAGGCACCGCGGACCAGGCGGTGCCGAGCGTCGACACCCCACTCATCGACCCGCAGCTGCTGGCTGATCAGCAGCGGCAGCAGACGCTGCTCACACTGCTCGTGGCGGTCGGGATCGTCCTCGCACTCTGCGTCTTCGCCCTGTCGTTCGGGATCGGCGGCTACCTCGCGATGAAGGCGCTCCTCCTGGGCGTGAACCCGGAGGCGCTCGAGAAGGTGCGCCAGAAGCGCGAGGAGCGAGCGGTCAGGGCCGAGCATCGACGGCGAAGGAAGGTGTCGGACCTGCGCAGGCGGGAGGAGATCCGCAGTCAGAGGGCGGAGGCCCGCAACGACGGCCTCACAGACCGCGCGGCGATGGGCTCCGCCGGTACGGGCAAGCACGCGGCCGGGACGCCGGCCGGCGAAGCGCGGCGCGACCACCAGGCTGCGGTCTGGGGCGACTACAACCCGACGCCGAAGGGCGCGACCTCCCCTCCGACGAACGAATCGTACGGTGCCGGCAGCGATGCGCTCATGAAGTTCTTCGAGGACGAATCCGCGAACGCTGCGCAGCAGAAGCAGAATGCGTCGACGATCGTGCTCGACCGCGTCGCCGACGAGGAGGGATCGAAGTGAAGAGTCTGATGCAGCGTATCGGCGCAGGCGCGGGGGCGACGGCGCTCGTCGCAGCCGTGGGGCTCGTCGGCTCCGCGAGCCCGGCGATGGCCGACACGGCTGCGGGGATCACG
>NZ_FXZF01000056.1:0-7049 GCF_900169375.1 Brevibacterium sp. Mu109 | reverse complement strand
GCCGACTCACGTCCGTCGAGACCACCGGAGGCGAGGTGAGCACCGACCCCGACCACGCCCTCGAACTCAGCGCCTGAGACCCCTCAGCGAAGGATCCAACCGTTACACCACTACACGGGACTTGACCCGCATCCTGGCGCCGGCTCGGAAGATCCGAGAAACCCAAGCCCGGCGAGGCGGTCCGTTCGCGGATGGTCGGCGCGAGACCGGCGTACGTGTGGGATGTGTCCCAGACCACCGGCGACCCGGTGCCGGAGCTGTCCCGCCCTCGCCTGCTGGAGGGCGAGGCGCCGTCCGGGCTGTGGGAGGGGCTGTCGGCGCTGATCCAGCAGCGCGGGTTCACGGTGGGGCGGGTGGCGGACGCGCGGGCGATCGGCGGGGCGAACGGCCTCACCGACTTCACGAACCGCACCGTCGCCGTCCGGGCGGACATGGACGAGCTGCAGCAGGTGAAGACGCTCAGTCATGAGCTGGCGCACATCGACCTCGGCCACGAGGACCGGATGGACGCGGCCGGGTGGCATCGCGGGATCGGGGAGGTCGAGGCGGAGTCGGTCGCGCTGATGATCGGCGCCGCGCACGGCATCGACACGACGACCTACACGATCCCCTACGTCTCCGGCTGGGCGGGCACGGTCAAGGACAAGACCCCGGCGGAGGTGGTGCAGGCCACGGGGGAACGAGTGCGGAAGACAGCCGGCGCGATCCTTGACGGCCTCCCCACCGTCCAGACGGGCATCGGCGACCCTCCTGGCTTGACTCGCGACGCACCGGTCACCCGGCGGACCCGTGAACGTCCGCCCGCCGTGGCGGCGGAGTCCTTCGACGCGGTGCGGCGGGAACCGGCACGCGAACACGTGGTCAGGAGCCTGTGATGACGCTCCCGGAGATGTTCACCGCCGTCGCCGGACTGCGGCTGTCGGAGGCGGCGGCACGGTTCGCCGCTGCGGGGGTGCCGGTGTTCCCGTGCGTGCCCGGCGGCAAGCGGCCCCTGGTGGAGCACGGCTTTCATGACGCGAGCACGGATGCCGGTCAGATCGCCGCATGGTGGGGACGGTGGCCGGCCGCGAACATCGGCGTCCCCACCGGCACAACTTCTGGGGTGGAGGTCGTCGACGTGGACCGCAAGACGGCCGGGTCGGGGTTTGCCGGGTTCACCCGTGCCCGGCGGGCGGGCCTGGCCGGCGGATGGGTCGCGCTGGTGCGCACACCGTCGGGCGGGATGCACGCCTACTACCGGGCCGATCCTGACCGACCGCAACCGTCCTGGCAAGCCGCCCGCGCTCGGATCGACTTCCGGGGCGACGGCGGTTACGTGATCGTGCCGCCCTCCGTGGTCGTCACCGATGGCCGCCGAGCCTCGTACGTGCTGACCGGCGGCCCGGACCGGGACACGCGGCCGGTGGATGCGGGGGCATTGCGCGACTTCCTCGACCCGCGCCCCCCACGGCCGGTCTTCCGCCCTGGTGGAGTCTCGCGGGCGGCGGACACGGCGCGGCTGGCCGGGTGGGTCGCCGCGCTCGGGGAAGGCGAACGCAACCGTGGTCTGTTCTGGGCGGCGTGCCGGCTCGCGGAAGCCGGTGCACCCCCGGCGTCAGCGCTGGACGTGCTGGGGCCGGCGGGCGAGCGTGCGGGGCTGCCGCCGCGGGAGGTGTTCGTCACGATCCGTTCCGCCTACCGCACCATCCACGCCACACCGAAGTCTGCGTCGGCGGGCGGAGGCGGGCACGACGAGATACCGCGCCGGCCGGTGCGGGACCGTGGGCAGGTGCTCTCATGATTCCCGGCCAGCCCCGTCCCGGCGGGAAGCTCGCGGTGGGGACGGCCGTAGCCGGAACGGTGCTGATCGCCGCCGGCGCGTTCTGGCTCTCCTTCACCGCCCTGGCAGACCTCGCCCGCCGTTCCGGGATCGACGCCGCGCAGGCGTGGGCGTGGCCCGTCATCGTTGACGGCCTGATCGTCGTTGCCACCGTCGCCGTGGTCGCCCTCGCCGGGCTCCGTGCGGCGTGGTATCCGTGGGTGCTGCTGGCCGGCGGTGCGCTCATCTCGGTCACCGCGAACGCGCTGCACGCCGTCGTCGCCGCCGACGCGGACGTGCCCGGCGTGCTCGCTGCCTGTGTCGCCGCGGTGCCGCCGCTGGTGCTGCTCGCCTCCACCCACCTCACCGTCGTCCTTATCCGTTCCCGCCCCGCCGCACCTGCCGACGATGATGCGGCGGAACCGGGTGGCGTCAGTGCAGAGCCCGAGGAATCCACACCTGGGGTTCCCGTGCCGGTGGGCCGGCGGGTGGTCGCGGCGCGGTTGCGGGAGGAGGGCTGGTCGAACAAGGCGATCGCCCGGCACCTGTCGGTTGCCCCCTCGACGGTGGGCCGCTGGTTCGCCGCGCCCGTGGGTGCACCTGTTGAGCAGGAGGAGTCCCGGAAGGAACTGACCGCATGAACGAGACCACCATGACGCCGCGCGCCGCCATCCGCCATGCCGAGGGCCGCGACACCCGCACGGCGGGGACCGAGGCGGATGAGGCGTCGGCGCTCGCTCGCCACAAGGACCCGTCGGTGACGGGGAAGGACGCTGTCGCGGAGACAGAGAAGGCCCGCGGTGTGGAGTGGGTGAGGCCCTCCGATCTGCTGGCGTCTCGTTCCCAACGGGTGGCGGGGCGGGGTATCGACTTCCAGGCCGAGCTCGTCCGTCGCAGCCGCCGCGTCCCCGTGCGGGCGGTGCGGGCGACCGGTCGCGGGATCACGAAGACCGGTGCCGCGATCAGCGAACGCGCACGGAAGCTGCCGCCGGTGACCGCGTTCGGCCGTGGGGCTGGGGAGCGGCACTCGTGGGTGTCGCGGTCCGGGATCGGGTTGGGGTGACATAGGCCATGCGCGTCCCTGTTGTACCGGCGAGCATGACGGCTGGGGATGCGTGCGCACCTGTTGTTCAGGAGGTGCCACAATGACACACGCACGCACCCGCGACGAGGGGCGGGATCGTTTCGAGGATTCGGAGGCGCTGCGCGCCCTCCTCAACAGGCTCCATGAGGCCGGCAAGGGCGCGTGGCGGAACGACCCGGAGGCTGCCGCGCTGATGCGGCACGCGGCCGACAAGTATGCCGCCCTGGCTCGCAAGCACGGGCTGGACCCGTGGGAGGCTGCCTCGGCGGCGTTCGAGGCGATGCGGGGTGCCGCCACTCGTCGGGCGGATGATCCGTGGGCGGTGGTGACCCGTGCGGTGCAGGTGACCTGCATCGGTGAGGAGCGCGGCAACGGGCTGCTGTGCTCCGTGCACCAGGCCCGCCGGCCGCGGTATTCGGTGTTCCATGACGCGGAGCGGTTCAGCGACCGGGAGAACCCGCTGCCCGACTACCACCCCGCGTTCCACGTTGACCCTTTCGCCGATGACGAGTCCGACGATCCCGGCGAGGACGAGGAGCTGCTGCTGGAGCGGACGATGAACGTGGGTTCGGCGGTGGAGGACACGATCGCGTTCCTGACTCGGCTGGGATGGGACCCGGCGACAGCACGCGCGGCGGTGGAGTACATCACCGGGCGGCTTGCCGAGTCCGTGTCGCGGGCGTCGGCATTCGAGGTTCTGCGCCGTGACCGGCAAGCCCGCGCGCTCCTGGACCTGCCCGGCACCTCCTGGACGACGCTGCTGCGGCTTGTGCTCGGCAACCCGGACCCCGCCCTCGCCCACACGAATGCCGGCCGGGGGCTGCTGGTGCGGCTGCTGATCGGGGAACCGTTGCGGGCGCTGCTGAGTGATGACGACCTCGTACTCACCGCTGGCCTTGCCGCACCCGATACCGGGGGTGGTCACCCGTGAGCTCCCCGCAGGATGGGCACATCGAGCTGGAACGTGCGGTGGATTCCATCGGCGTCGGCCGCCGGCACCGGCAGGACTACGGCGACCTGGCGCCGTTGATCGAGTCGATTCGCCGCAACGGCCTGTGGCAACCAATCGCGATCACCCTCGACGGGCATCTCATCTGCGGCGCGAGACGGCTGGCGGCGATCAAACTGCTCGGGTGGAAGACCGTCAAAGTGTGGGTGCGGTCCGGTGTCTCGGACCGACTCGGGCAGCTCCTCGCGGAACAGGACGACAACCTGCTGCACAAGCCACTGACCCAGTTCGAGGCCGCCGCCCTCTACCGCGAACTCAAGGCGCTCCTCACCGAAGGGGCAACGCTCCGACAGGACGCCACCCGGTTCCACGCCGCCGACGATGCCGGAGAGGACGGTGCCGTTAAATTAACGGCACCGTGGGACACGACCCCGGGCGAGGCCGCGGTGCAGGCCGCACAGATGGTCACCGGCCGCGACTCCCACACCACGCTGGAGCGCATCGGCCGCCTCGAACACCTCGCCGCCGACCCCTCCCAACCCGAGTCCGTACGCATCCGCGCGGCGGAGGAGGTCGAGCGGATCAAGGCCGGCGGCAGCGTCTATCCCTCCCATCTGCGCATCAACGCCGAACTCTCCCTCGCCGAGCTCGAACAGATCGCCGCCGACCCCACCCGGCCCGCCGAGCTGCGCGAGCAGGCCCGCACCGAGGCGGCAGCCGTGCGTGACGCAGAGCGTGAGGCGCGGGCAGCGGAGCTGGACGAGCTGGCGCAGGCGGCACTCGCCCGCGTGAAGGCCGCGAAGAAGACCGGCCGGAAACCCCGCCGCCCCGCGCTGACCGCCGTCGAGACTCAAGGCGAGCCGGTGCCATTCCCGCTGACCGTGTTCGTCGCCGTCTGGGACGACCTCGCCGAATGGTGGCTGCACCATGACCCGGACGAGGTTGGCCGGGCGTTGACCGAGGAGCAATGGTCCCGGTTCGAGCAGACCGTGGCGGGCACCGTCACCTTCGCTGACGCCGCCCGTGCCGCCCGCCGTGCCCAGGAGCGCAGCGAGCACATCGCCTGACCCCGCGATGTTTCCTGGGGCGGGGTGTGCACCTTCCTGGCGACCACTTACCTGTCGCCTTCTGGGAGGACCCGCATGGACCCCGCCACCCCTGCTGATCGCCGTCGCCGCCGTCTGCTGATCGCCACGATCGCGGGCGGCATCGTGCTGCTTTTGCTGGTCGGTGTCGGCATCTACGGGCTGCTGCGCGGCCCCGCACCCCGCACCGGCACCACCCCCACCGACCCAACGGTC
Source organism: Brevibacterium sp. Mu109 (assembly GCF_900169375.1). Classification (NCBI taxonomy): domain Bacteria; kingdom Bacillati; phylum Actinomycetota; class Actinomycetes; order Micrococcales; family Brevibacteriaceae; genus Brevibacterium; species Brevibacterium sp. Mu109. The sequence goes on along the minus strand of NZ_FXZF01000056.1, from coordinate 1,917 downwards.
CCTGCCGTGACCGCTCCACCACCCGGGTCGTCCAGAGAGGGGCCGGTGGCGGTGCCGCAGGTCGGTGGCCCGGAGGCGTTCGCCCGCGCGGTCGCCGGCTCGCTGTTCACCTGGGACACCACCACCGGTCACAACCCCTCGGACTATGCGCAGATGCTCGCGGATGTCGCCGCCGATGAGGAGGCGGACGCGCTGGCTGGGGATGTGCGAGCCTATCTGCCGACCGTGGAGGCGTGGGGGCAGCTCCGCCCGTACCAGACCCGCCAATGGCTCACCATCGACGCCGTGGTCGTCCCGGATGCGTGGGCGACGGCGGTCGCGCAGGCGGCGCCGGGGCAGATTCCCGCAGGGACCGTCGCGTACACCATCGAAGGCACCCGGCATCGGGACGGCACCTGGGGCACCGAACCCGTGGAGGCGTCCCGGCCGGTGTCGTTCACCGTGTTCGCCGTCTGCACGCCCCCGGTCCCCGGTCGAGGCAGTCCGGGGCTGTGTGAGCTGCTGCGGCTCTCCCAACTCGACAACCCCCTGCGCTGAGGGGCGGTGCTTGTCGTGTTGACGAAACTCGCCGCTCTCGCGGTCGCCCTGCTGTTCTTCGCCCCCTCGGTCGTGCTGGTCGGGGTGGCGGCCGTGGTCAATCCCGCGATGACCGCGTGCGCGCCGGGGTCGCTGCTCGTCGGCCCGATCCCGGACTCGCTGACCGCCACCACCCGAGGCGGCCAGACTGTCACCCTGAACCGCACCCAGCTCACCCACGCCGCCACGATCATCACCACGGGCGGGCAGACCGCCGGTGTCGGCCGCCCCGGCGTGGTGATCGCGCTGATGGCTGCGCTCACCGAATCCACGCTGCGGATGCTTGCGAACACCGGCGCCTACCCCGAATCCGGCGATTACCCGAACGACGGCAACGGCTCCGACCACGACTCCCTGGGCCTGTTCCAGATGCGCCCAGCGGCCGGGTGGGGCACCGTCGCCGACCTGATGGACCCCGTCTATCAGGCGCGCGCGTTCTTCGGCGGTGAGACGGGACCGAACTACCCGTCACCGCGCGGACTGCTGGACATTCCCGGCTGGCAGGGCATGGACCCCGGCGAAGCCGCACAGGCGGTCGAAGTCAGTGCGTACCCGGACCGGTATCAGAACTACCAGCCGGTCGCCGAGGCGATCCTGACCGCGCTGACCCGCCCTGCCCCGACCGGCGGCGGCGGGGGTGCGCCGGTGGTGCCGGAGACCACACGGATCGTGTTCCCGCTGCCGGAGGGCACCTGGGTGCGCACCAGCCCGTTCGGGTGGCGCATCCACCCGATCACCGGGCAACGCGCCTTCCACACCGGCAGCGATTTCGCCGCGCCGGACGGCACCCCGATCCTCGCCGCCGCAGACGGCGTGGTGGTCCTGGCGGAGTTCTCCGGCGGGTACGGCGGGCTGATCGTCATCGAGCACACCGTGGCCGGCCAGCGGGTCGCGTCCTACTACGCGCACATGTGGCAGCACGGCATCCACGTCACCGCAGGGCAGATGGTCACCGCCGGGCAGCACATCGGCGATGTCGGCTCCTCCGGGCAGTCCACCGGACCGCACCTGCACTTCGAGATCCGCCCCGGCGGCAGGGGTGCCGAACCTGTCGACGGTGACGTGTGGCTCACCGATCACGGCGCGGAAGGCATCGGCGGCGGGGACACGGCCCTTGCCGCCTGTACGGCAGGAGGCGTGTGATGGACGTGTTCCCCGACTTCGGCGGCGTCGGCGGCGCGAGCGACCTGCGGGCGATCGTGGGGGCGTTACTGGGCTCTTCTCGAACGAGGGTGTAGTCCGTTGAGCGCGTCGCTGTCCGTGTAGGAGTCGAGGTCTCCCTGAAGATGGAAGTTCCTACACTGCCCACCCGGAAGACCTCGACATGTCCCACCCTACTTT
>NZ_FXZF01000047.1:0-10168 GCF_900169375.1 Brevibacterium sp. Mu109 | reverse complement strand
AAAGTAGGGTGGGACATGTCGAGGTCTTCCGGGTGGGCAGTGTAGGAACTTCCATCTTCAGGGAGACCTCGACTCCTACACGGACAGCGACGCGCTCAACGGACTACACCCTCGTTCGAGAAGAGCCGGTTATCGCGGTGACTAATCCTGGTGAGAATGTGTGGGAAAGACTGTGGATGAGTGTGCGGTCGTCCTGACCGATCCGCACGTCGACGAGTTCAAGTCCAGGGTCGTCACTGTGATCGGTTGATCCCGTGACGGTCGGTTCGCGGAGTACCGCTGCGATGCGTTCGGCCGCGGCGCTGCCCGCTCGTACATAGTCCAGGCCATGCCCAAGGCGCAGCGCCGGGGTGACCACGGCGAGCCCGAACAGCAGCATGGCGGCGAGCACTGCCGGCTCTTGGTCGTAGCCGATGGCGTAGGCGATCGCATAGGTTGCGACGGCCTGGAGCAGCGCCACCGCTACGGAAGAGAGTGTCGCGACCCGTCGCACCCAGGCGACCATGTTCTCGGTGAACCGGCGTGCTGCGTCGGCATAGTTGGCGGTTGCCCCGGCCTGTGCGCTGTAAATGCGGGACACGCGAATGCCGCGTGCGTAGTCGTCGACAGCGGTCCTGATGTCCGTCATCACACGGACCGTTTCGGTTCCGTGTTTCGCTGAGCTTCGCGGCACGATGAACAGATAGTAGGCTGCGGCCAGCAGGCCAGGGATCAGCGCAATCAGGGTAAGGGGACCCGCCACTGCGACCAGCAGAGTTACTGTCGCGAGGGGCACCACCGCAAGGGTCGCGATTTCCGCGGGCAGATGTGCGACGGTGTGGTGTAGCGCGGCAATGTCTTCGCCTACCAGACGACGCAGCGCGTCAGCGCCATACCGTGAGACCGTGCTCATCGGCATGTGCGCGAGATGGCGAGCGGTATCGCGCCGTAGCCGTGCGGAGAATCTTGCCTCCCCGTGATGTGCGAGCCACGACGAGACGGACAGGAGCAGGCCTCCAATGAGCCAGCAGACACACGCCGAAATCGCATGCGTCAGTGTCACCGCAGCGACGACCTGCACGGTGAACCATAAGGCTCCGACCATCGTGAGGCCACCAAGCGCGGCGGCGGTAACCGCTGCTGTAAGCACAGGGATCGCGGGGCGCAGTGCGGCCGCAATGGGTGAGGCCGGTGCGGCCGCAGGGTCATTGTTGAGTGCGGGCACTATTCGGTGCCTCCTTCCTTGATCGGAGTTTCCTTGTTCCGATGCCGGTCTCGTCCGAGCGGCACCACCTGCGGGGTTCCTGCGACGGGATCAGGAACGACGAGACAGCGCAGACCGAACACCTGCTCGACCAGGTCGGAGGTCAGTACCTCAGCCGGTGGGCCCTCGGCGACGACACCTCCGTCCTTCATCGCGACGAGATGCGTTGCGTAGCGGGCAGCCTGGTTGAGGTCGTGAAGAACGGCGACAAGGGTGTGCCCGGCAAGGTGGAGGTCGGTGAATAGTTCCATCAGCTCGATCTGATGGGTCAGGTCAAGGAACGTCGTCGGCTCGTCCAGCAACAGGATTTCGGTCTGCTGTGCCAGCGCCATCGCGACCCAGACTCGCTGTCGTTGCCCGCCGGAGAGTTCGTCGACGAGCCGGTCTGAGAGTTCATGGATGCCAGTTGCTGCCATCGCGGTAGAGACCGCCTGCTCATCGTCCGGTGTCCACTGTCGGATCAGTTTCTGGTACGGATACCGGCCGCGAGCGACCAGATCAGCGACTCTGATCCCATCGGGAGCGAGCGAGGTCTGCGGTAGCAGTCCCAACTTGCGCGCAACCTCTTTGGCCTTGTAGGAATGGATGTCTTGTCCGTCAAGTACCACCCGCCCTGATCCTGGTTTCAGGAGCCTGGATAGCCCGCGCAGAAGGGTCGACTTGCCGCATGCATTCGGCCCGACGATCACGGTGAAAGACTCATCGGGAATCGACACCGACAGGTTCTCGTTGATGACGCGCTTGTCATAGCCGATCGTGGCATTCACCGTCCACAGTCGACTTGTCGGTACGGTCAACTCGGCGGTGTTAGCAGTGGCGAGGGGGTGAGTGTCCACTCGTGTCATATGCTTCTCCTTGTTTCACGAATAAGGAGCCAGATTAGGTAGAGACCACCCAGGCTCACGGTGATGAGGCCAACCGGAACAGGCCGGTAGACCTGCGCGATCACGAGCGACAGCAACTGCGCGAGAGACAAGAGCGCGGCTCCCATGAACGCGGACGCAGCCACGGTTACCCCGGGTGTCCGTGTCAATCGCCTCGCGAGCTGTGGCGCGGACAGTGCGACGAACCCGATCGGACCGGCAGCAGCTGTCACCAACGCGGTCGTCGCAACTCCCAGGATCAGCAGCAGCGGGCGAGCAACGGAAGCGTTCACCCCCTGAGCGAGTGCCGCGTCGTCACCAAGTTCCAGTTGTCGCAGAGCGGGAGCCAACATCGTCACTCCGATGAAGACAATCAGGCCCCCGATGATGACGGGGACAAGCGAGTGCCATCCGACGCGACTGAGCGACCCGGCCGCCCAGAAACCGACGCTCATCGCATCGGTGATCTCGGCGCGAGTGATGAGGTACGCGTTGATCGATCCCAGCATCGCGGAAACTCCGATGCCGACGATGATGAGGCGGAAACCCTGCACGCCTCCTCGATAGGAGAGCAGATACACCACGATTGCGGTGAGCAGCCCGCCGACCAGAGCTGCTGCGGCGATGTACCAGTACTGATTCGCGCCGATGACAAGGATTGTGAGCACCACGGCCGTGTACGATCCTGCGTCGAAGCCGATTACATCCGGAGATCCCAGGGGGTTGCGGGTCAGCGATTGGAAGATTGCACCGCCGATCCCCAGTAGCGCTCCGAACAGGATTGCCGCGATCGCGATGGGCAGACGCCATTCCGTCACGATCAGGCGATGGAAGTCATCGCCCTGGCCGAAGAGCGACTGGACAACCTGGGCAGTTGTCAGTGGATAGTCACCGATTCCGAGGGACATCACCGCAACGGTCACCGCAACTACGGCGAGGATCGAGTTGATCGCAATGCTCCGTGCGCTGAATCTCAGCGCGACGGCGCGCTGAGTACGGATTGTGCGGTTCCGGTAACCGAAATCGATCTGTCGTGGGATTTGAATAGTGGATTTCATAGCCCGGATGCCTTTCGCCGGCGCACAAGTGCGATGAGGACGGGGGCACCGATGAGTGCGGTGAGCACGCCGGCCTCGATCTCGCCGGGGCGGGTGATCACTCGTCCCAGCACGTCTGCGATGAGCACGATGGAGGGTGCCGCGAGGGCGGTGTAGGCGATGATCCATCGCTGGTCGGGTCCGGTGAACCAGCGCACGATGTGCGGGACCATGAGACCTACGAACGCGATACCTCCGGTGAGCGCTGTTCCGCCACCTGCGAGGAGCGTCACGGCAATGATCCCCAAAATACGAGTGCGGGTGACGCTTGCTCCGAGTGCGGTCGCTTGGTCGTCTCCCAGCGCGACCGCGTTCAAGGAGCTGCTGATCAGTGCGGCTAACAGGATTCCTACCGCCAGAAACGGGGCAACCGAAGCGGTGTCATCGAGTGAGGCGCGCGAGAGGGAACCCAACCCCCAAGCCCGGAAGGAACGGAACGTCTCCTGATCCATCAGTGTCAGAAACGTTGAGAAAGCTGAGAGGACAGCGGCAAGTGCGATGCCTGCGAGCACGAGTGTGACGGGAGATGAGGCGCCTCGTCCCGCTGACCCGATCAGGTAGACGAGCACCGTGGCAAGGATCGCACCGATGAACGAAAACCAGATGTACCCGGTGATTCCTCCGACTCCGAACAACGTCACGCCAACGACAATGGCGAACCCCGCTCCGGCATTTACGCCGAGAATACCGGGATCGGCAAGCGGGTTGCGTGTGATCGCCTGGATGAGCGCGCCCGAAACACCGAATGCCACACCAGCAGCAATCCCCACAACCGTGCGAGGTACTCGTAATGTCCAGACAATGGAGCTTGCCTCGGAGCTATCTGGGGAGAGTACGACCCGCCAGATCTCGCTGATGGGTAACGGGTTCGCGCCGAATGACAGGCTTGCTGCCAGAACCACCACAAGCAACGCGAGCAGCACAATCACACCCGATATTCGACGGTTGCTTGTTGGGAGGTGCCCTTCTCCCAGCGCACTGCACGCCTCGCGCGCACCTACTAACGAAACAGTCATGACCGATCTTTCGTGTTGTTCAGCTATCGCGGCACCACGGACTGCTAGACCCGTGGTGCCGCGATAGTCCGTGACCCGAGTTAGAACACGTCCGCAATCTGGGGAACGACGCGTTCGACCGCCCAAGCATTGCCGATGGGTCCGCCGCTGGTGATTGCCCACAAGAGATCGCCGCCGTCGTCAGTTTTCGGCGGCAGCTGGACAAACTGACCGGACGATACCGCTCCCAGGTTTTGGAACAGGTCGCGACCTGTCAACTCCTGCATTTCGGCTTCGCTCGCGGCTGCGCTCTGTCCAAGGATGAGGACGTCGGCGTCAATCTTCGATAGAAGTTCATCACTAACCTTGGTATCCGTCACGAATTCCGTGGCGTTCGGGTTCTCGCTGAAACCGAGGTCGGCCAGGAATGCAGCGGGCGCGGAGCCAGGCTGTGAGAAGTACTGCAGTCCGTTTGTTGGGCCGTAGTAGATCGCCCAGGTCGCGGTGAGCCCGTCGAACTCGGGATGATCTGCACGCACTTGCGCGAAGCGTTCATCGTGTTCCGCAATGACAGCTTCGGCCGCGCCGCTAAGGTCTAGCGTCTCACCTAGGACGCGGATCGAGTCCTGCCAGGGAATGGTGCGTTGAGACGATTCCGGGCTTGTCACCACCGGGGCTATCTTGGAGAGTTGCTGGTAGTAGTCACGCAGTTCGCCGTAACCGGGCACCCAGCCTACGGTGACGATGAGGTCGGGGTTGCTCGCTGCGATGGCCTCGATGGGGATGTCTTCGCCCATCATGAACTCGTAGGTGTCCAGCTCGGCTGACCCATGCTCTTCGAGGTAGCCGCCCTCGCTTACGAAGTTCGAGGTCAACACAGGCGTGACCCCTAAGGAAAGCAGCAACTCGGTGTCGATCGCGTTCGGGACGATCGCTGCGATCCGCTCAGGGCGCTCCTCGAGGATCGTCTCTCCGTACGGTGATTCGAGCGTCAGAGGGTAACTGGTCTTGCCTTCAGCGGCAGGGAGCAGGCTTGATTCGCTTGCGCCGGGCTCTTCAGGACTGTCGTTGGAGTCCGGGCTCGTGGAGCAGCCCGCGATGAGCAGTATTGTCGCGAGGCTCGCCCCGATACTGGCAGCGACGCGGGAGCGTCTGGTCTTCTTCATTCGTGTTTGCCTTTCTATAGTTCAGATTGTTCATTGATGAGAGGGATGGTCATGAAGTCTTCGTTAGGACATCGGCGATGAGAGGAACGAGATAATCTGCGGCCCATTCCTGCCCGATTGGTCCGCCTACCGTGACCGTCCAGAGCAGATCTCGGTCGTCTTCGGTCTTCGGAGCCAACCGGACGAGATGCCTAGACGTGACAGCGCCCAGATTCATGAAGAGGGTGTTTTCGGTGACAAGCTCGTGCATTTCTTCATCGCTCGCGTTCACGGTCTGGCCCAGCAAGAGAACATCCGCATCGATTTGGGTCAGCAGTTCACTGCTGACCCACGGGTCGCCTACGAACTGATTAGCCTTCGGATTCGGAATGAACCCAAGCTCGCTGAGAAAGAGTTCTGTCCCCGATCCCGATGGAGACATATAGCGGAGGCTATTTGCGGCCCCGAAGTGGAGAACCCAGCTAGTGGTGAGACCCGCAAATTCCGGGTGTTCCTTTCGTATCTCGGCGAAATGTTCTTGGTGATGTGCGATAACTTGTGTTGCTGCGTCTTCGAGGTCGAGCGTCGATCCAAGGAGGCGAATAGAGTCTTGCCAAGGGATGAGCTGTTGCGACGACGTGTCGGGACTGGTCAGTACTGGGGCGATTGACGTCAATCGGTCGTAGTAGTCGCCAAGGTTGACGCCACTCAACCCGTCTGTCCATCCCACCGCCACGATGAGGTCAGGGTGGCTGGCGGCGATGGTTTCTATCGGAAGGTCTTCACCGGACACGAACTCGTAGGTTTCAATTTCTGCTGCCCCATGATCGTCGAGATAACCGCCTTCACTCACGAGACTTGACGTGAGAATGGGGGTCACGCCGAGGGCGAGAAGCAGCTCAGTGTCGATCGCTGTCGGGGCGACCGCTGCAATGCGTTCAGGCCGTTCCGGAAGAACAGTCTCACCGAACGGTGATTCGAGCGTCAGCGGATAGCTTGTAGTCTGCTCGGCCGCTGGCAGTAAAGATGCTTGCTCAGGGTGTCTTGTTGCATTATCGGATTCGGGCTTTGCCGAGCAGCTTGCAGCGAACAAGGAAATGGTGAGAACAACACAGATGCTGCTGAGGATGCGAGAAGGCTTAGCTTGCGAACGGCTCATGGTTTCCCTATCTGAATTGAGGATCGCTGCGTCCGGGCGACCGGGCTGAGGAAGATCGAAACGAAGAGAACGAGGAGGGGAATGACGAGCGCGCCACGCAGTCCGGCACGTTCGCCGACAAATCCGAGAAGGGGTGGAGCAACCAGGAACGCGATATATCCAATGACGGTCACGAAAGCAACACGCGTTGCCGAGTTCTCTCCCGATGCCCCAGCCGAGGAGATCGCTACAGGGAACCCCAGAGACGCGCCCAGACCCCACAACACAACTGCAACCCCCGCCACGACTGAATTGTCAACGAAAGCAACAAGCGAGATTCCAACAACGGCACTCAGAGCGCTCGCTCCGAGCACCCAGGCACGCCCGAATCGTTGAACAACCGGTCCTCCCAAGAACCGTCCTAGCGTCATCGCCGCGGCGAAGACCGCGAAGACCGTCGAACTGAGTGCTGGATTCAGACCATGCCCATCGACCATGATCAGGGGAAGCCAGTCGTTCGCCGTGCCCTCAGCGAACGCCATTGCGAGAACGATGACTCCGATGAGCCAAAGAGAGGAGTCGCGCCATACTGCTCGCTCAGAACGATAGGCCGGTGTATTTGGTTTCTGTCGGCGACCGGTTGCGGGCGGTAAGAAGCGTATGCAAACTAGCAGGATCACAATGCCGGACAGTCCGATCGTCATCAGATGCGTGACAACTGAGAAATCCGCGGCGGTAGCCACAATTCCGAGTGCCGCACCGATAAGGGTGCCCAAGCTAAACGAACCATGTAACGCTGGCAGGAACGGTCTGCCAGAGATGGCTTCGACATCTGCGCCCTCAACGTTCAGTGCAATCTCGCTACCGCCCATGCTCAGACCGAACAACGCCAATGCCGCGATGACGAATCCGTCGATCTGGGCTGCCGCGCCAAGACCTATGAGGGGCACGCTCACGGCTACACCCAACGTGCCGAATGCGATCAGTGGCTTTGCGCCAAGTCGAGCCAACAGCGGCCCTGAACAGAGAATCCCCGCCATCGCCCCTAGTGATAGACCAAAGATCACGATACCCATCTGCGCGGTTGAGGCTCCGAGCAAATCGCGAATCGCTGGTATGCGCGTGACCCAGGACGACATTGCCAGACCCGGCAATAGAAACAATGCACAAAGCGCCAAGCGGCGTGCCGCGAGGGTGGTTGACATTGACTGCCTTTCTTTATTGCTGGTGTGCCCGAGAACCACTGAGCGGGTGGGATAGGTCGTGGGTGAGGGATGCAGGTTCCCTTCGCCTCACTGGCCGACGAGTCCGGCCGCGCCCCGCTTCCAGTAGCCCGTGAAATCGATGTCGGACTTTGGGACACCGCGTTCTTTGACCAAGAAGCGGCGCATCTTTTGCACTTCGGCCTGTTCGCCAGCGAGCCAAGCAAACGGCTCATTGTCGTGCCAGTTCACGCCTCGTATCGCGTTGAGCAGCGGGTGCCGCGTGCCAGTGTGGCGAGGAATCCAGGAGATCTCGATTCCCTCAGGGGCAGTGAGTTCTTGTCGGTGATCGTCTTCCGCAACATCGATGAGAACCTGACCGCGCGCATCGCACGGTAGTTCTTCGAGGAGCCGTGCAATAGCGGGAATCGCTGTATCGTCACCTGCCACAAGGAACCAGTCGCAACCGGCAGGCAGGCTCTGCGTCTTGCCCGGACCCGCGATATGGATCGGGTCACCAGGTCGTGCCCGCCGAGCCCAATCGGCCGCAACCCCGTGCCCATGCAGCACGAAATCAACATCCAGCTCACGCGATTCCGAGTCGTAACGTCGCACCGAGTACGCCCGTGCGATGGGGCGCCTCCCTTCCGCGAACGTTACGCGGCCATTTTCGATCACAGGCAAGACCGGCTCACTCTCACCTGGATAGGGAAACAGCAAACGAATATCGTCATCGAACCCCGGTGAGGTGAAAGCTGGTTGCAGATCTCCCCCTGGCGAGGTGAACTCACCCAACTGGCTCCCCGTCAGCGTGATCCGCTTCATCCCCGAAGTCACGTCCACAACGCGGCCTACAGCAAGTTCACGCAGCGCTACTGGAACCAAGCGCAACGTACGTGCAGACACACTCATAGACAATCTCCTTACAGCGACAGAACGGACCACCCCCACAAGCATCGGCACACATGGGCTCACTAAGTAAGTGTGCCCTTACTTAGGTCGGATGATTTATCCGTAAGCGCAGAGTTCGCATACTCTGATGCTGATGCCTGACTAGTGAACAAAGGATCATGCTCGTGCTGTTCGACCCACCACCGGTGCCTACCTCCCAAGCAGTGTCTGTGCACAACACACGTGACCCCTCCCTCTTATGGGTGCACGCGGGAACCGCAGAGGTTCGCGCAGCGCAACAGGAGTACCTACTCTCCTCCGGGCAGGGCATATGGTTGCCTGCCGGTATCCCCTACACCGTGGAGGTGGGCGCTGACTCAGTCGCATTCCCGATCTTCCCAGCCGCAGGAACCCGCGCGCCGAACCTCGACCGACCCCAGCGCATCAATCTCTCAAACAGCTGGTCCGAGTGGCTCATCTACCAGTTCGCGCGGAGTATCGGCTACCTTCGGGGCGCAACCTCCGACACCAGCCTCCTCGATCTGGTTGCCGGGTCTCGCTACGCGACACCTAAGGAAGAAGCGCGGCCTATAGAGCAGGTGCCACTGCCTCCGATGCCCCGCTCACCTGAAGCCCTGACGGTCGCGCACTCGCTGCTCCAGAGACCCGATGATCCCTCCGAGACGACAGACCACGCACGAGCGGTCAATATCAGCGTTCGGACTTTGCAACTGCAGTTTCTGCAAGAGACAGGACTTCCATTCATACGGTGGCGCACTGCTGTACGTGTTGCGGCCTCAGCCGCCCTGATGGATGCTGGCCACGAGATCGGCCAAGCAGGCAGGCAGGTCGGCTTCTCCACTCCCGCTGGATTCACGAGAGCATTCCACACACAAACTGGAATGACCCCCCGCCAGTACAAGAAGGCGCGGCCTGTCATTCCCCGTCACGATGACACCCTTGCCACCGACTTCAGCGAACTGATGCTGCCTCAACTGCAACCTGAGGCGGCTCCACCTGAGGCTTCACCGCCGTCCGTCCCGGCAACGCAGACCTGGAATCGGATCAACGATTTCCACGTCCTGGTATGGCTCTACCGCGGTGCCGCGCGAGTAATGGTCGGTGAGCGCACTCGACGACTCCGACGCGGCGACGCTATCTGGCTTCCCGCAGGCGTTCGCAACAGCATTACACTTTCGCGCGGCTCGCTGCTACTCCCTCTCGGATCACGCCACGGCACACCGGAAACGCGACTTCCTCGCAACCTCGTCCAGCGATTTCCAGATGAGGCTGAGCTCTACCTGCTGCACACTTTCGTCGCCAATTACAGCCTTGTTCGCCCTACGTCGCACGACCCGAACCGGATCACGCACTCATTTCTCAAGCATGCCACGAGGACGCGAGCCGGAGCAGCCGAAGACTTGGCGGGAGTTACGCCCGTTTACAAGATCATCCGCGCGGTGCGCAGGGTGAGTCCCATAGAGTGGTGGCATTCCCACCAGGGACTTCACCCCCAAAAATGTGAAGAACCATCGTGGGATCCCGCTAGTAGTTCCGCCAAGAACCTCACGAAAGGCATCCCACGATGGCTGAC
>NZ_FXZF01000058.1:0-6428 GCF_900169375.1 Brevibacterium sp. Mu109 | reverse complement strand
GGGCGAGGTCGCTGATCCCTGTCTGTTCCATAGCTTCTGCAGCAATGTCCTTCTCAGCGCGCCGCGGACGGCGCAGCCACTTCAGACGCCCGTAGGTTCCCATCAGGACGACGTCGCGGACCGTTGTAGGAAAGTCCCAATCCACGGAAGTGGACTGCGGCATGTACCCGACCTTTTGGCGGACCCGTGCCAGGGGCTGGTCGAAGAACTCACTGTGGCCGGTCAGCGGCGTGACTAGGCCGAGCATGGCCTTGATCAAGGTGGATTTGCCGGCGCCGTTGGGGCCAACGATGCCCATCACTGCGCCGACCGGCACATGGAAGTCGACATTGCGCAGCACCGGCTCGGTGCGGTAGGCGACACTGAGACCACTGGTCTGGCAGGCAATCACTGGTCATTCTCCTGTTCGTCATCCTGCCCCAGTGCGTCGGCGACCGCTTGGGCGTTGTGCGCATAGACCTCCAGATAGGTATCGACGCCCTCCTCGGCGCCGAGGCTATCGGCGTAGAGCTCGTCCTCGGAGACTTCGACTTCCCAGCCGCGGGCTTCTACGGCCTCGCGCAGGGATGTGATGGCCTGCGGATTGGCCTGGTTGTCCTGGAAGATCATCGGCACCTCGCGCTCCTCAATCAGATCCGCCAGGCTGCTGAGCTCATGCGGGGAGAGCTGGGCATCGGTGGAGATGTAGTCGGTGGCGTGGACGTCGATGTTGTAGGTCTGCCCGAAGTAGGCGAAGGCATCATGTCCGGTGATCAGCACTCGATCTTCCTCCGCGATGGTGCTGAGTAGCCTCTCTGCGTTGGCGTGAGTGCTTTCGATCTGGCCTAGGTAACCCTGCAGGTTGGCTCGGTAGGTATCCGCATTGTCCGGATCAATCCGTGCCAGATGATCTGCCGCGTGTCCCACCGCCAGGCTCCATGCCTCAGGGCTATTCCAAATATGAGGGTCGTGCAATGCTTTGCCCTCGGCATCCGTATCCTCCCAGCCCAGCAACAGGTCTTCCGGGACCAGGTCGCCGACAGCCATCTGCGCATCCCCGAGGCTATTCAGCTGGTCGATCATATGCGCCTCGAGGTGGAGCCCGTTCCACAGCACCGCATCGGCATTCTGGAGGGTTTGGATGTCTTGAGTGGAGGGCTGGTAGGTGTGCGGGTCACCCCCGGGACCCACCATGGTGGTCACTTCGGCCTCCGGAGCGATATTTGCCACTGCGTCCGCGAGGTACCCGGTGGTGGCATACACATTTAGCGGTTCCTTACCCCCGCTGGATTCGGCAGAGGTTTCGCCGGCTATAGAGCAAGCGGACAGGAGCATTGCGCCCGCCAAGACAGCGCCGGAGGCGCCGAAAACACTAGGGCGGGGAGAACGACATGGTCGGGAGGGCGGACGCTTGTTGGGCATGACGAGACCCTAAGTTTGCCGATAGCAACAAAGCAAGTTGGGGCACAGCAACGAGACAAGGCGACCCGATAAGGGGCGTTCGTCGCAGCGGTAGGCCTGCTGTTGCGGGCGGCATGCAGACCGTTGATGCCGGCTTCGATCCGACCAACTGTTCGGCACCGAAGCGCTTAGCAATTTCGTACGCTGGCGTCGACGCCGGGGTCGGCACCGGCCCCAGCGCCTGGCCGGTGGTATCGGCCCGCCGCCGGCCCAGTTCGACCATAAAGTCCTGGCCGGCCAGCTGCGCCGAGGTCATCACCATCAGCAGCTGACCGCAGGACAGACCCCGGGACCGTTCCTTGACTGCCACGACCCCCGCGGCCAGAGCAGAGGTGATGCCCAGCGCCCGGTCAGTCTCCCGGATCGTCTCGACCCCGGCGGCCAGCGTCAGCCGAGGGGCCGGAGGAGTCGATCCGCACCCGAGAGGCCCGGGCCGCGATCACGATGGACTCGAGATCTTGGAGACGCTTCAGCTAATGCATGTCAGCATGCTCGGTAGAGGCGCGGTCACCGGGCCCGGCAACTGTTGCGCCGCTTTTAGCATAACAACTCATCAGGCCTCATACATCTACAAGATCGGCGCCCCGTGCAGGATGAAGAGGCAACGAGGCGGCCTGGGCACGAACAGATCGACTCGGTGAACCGCCCTCCCTTCGGCGGACCTTATCGCACAGCTTGGAGACGTCCAACTTGAATGTTTGGCGCACAAAACATAGAGTGCCTGTTGCCGGGCTGGCCAGTCGATCTGCTCCGGCTCTGAGCGTTAGGGTCGGCCGGCCAGTTCCAGCAGACAGGGAGGGCTTAATGTCGACACAATCAACGGGGGCTCGCATTCTCTTACCGATCCATGAGCTCCCTCTGCAGGACTCGCCTGACCTTGTGTTCTTCTCGAGCGTGTCTGAGAACACTCGTCGCTTCGTGGAAGGTCTTGAGCGACCGGCTGTCCGGATCCCACTGCGGTCCCGCCTCGAGGGGATGATCCGTGTCGGGAGGCCATACGTGCTCGTCGTCCCCACGTATGGAGGAGGAGAACCCTCGGACGCAGTTCCCAAACAGGTCGCTGGCTTTCTTAATGACCAGCACAACAGGTCGCTGCTGCGAGGTGTAATCACAGCGGGAAACACAAACTTCGGCGAGCATTACTGCCTTGCCGGACCAGTGATCTCGCAGAAGTGTGGAGTCCCGGAACTGTACCGATTCGAACTATTGGGAACCCGCTCCGACACCGAAAAAGTCAATCGAGGGCTGACACGCTTCTGGTCCGGATGACGCCCTCACTCCGGTCGTTCCGACTACCCCCAGCTGTATACAAGGAGATCCATGAAGACCGTCGACGAACCCCTAGCGATCCTGAACTGGTCAGTCACCCCGCCCTCCTTCCGGCACGACCCTGAGGCACGACTACGCCCGATCAATTGGAACCGCGTTAGCGATGAGAAGGACCTAGAAGTTTGGAACCGCCTCACCTCAAACTTCTGGCTCCCTGAAAAAGTGCCGCTATCCAATGATCTGCCCGCGTGGCACACACTCGACCCGTACGAGCGCACCCTCACGATGCGAGTCTTCACCGGGCTGACGATGCTCGACACCGTTCAAGCAACCGTGGGCGAAATCAGCCAAATTCAAGACGCACGCACTGAGCACGAAGAAGCCGTCTACACGAACATCGCATTCATGCAGTCCGTGCATGCCCGGTCGTACTCGTCTGTATTCTCCACCCTCACCAGCACCCCGGAGATCGACGAAGCCTACGAGTGGGCGGTCGGAAACGATCTCTTGCAGGACCGGGCGAAGGCGGTGATGGTCCACTACTACGGAGAGGATCCCCTCAAGCGGAAGGTCGCCTCCACCCTGCTGTCCTCACTGCTGCTCTACGCCGGCTTCTACCTTCCCCTTCACTTCTCCGTGCGCGCAATGCTTACCAACACAGCCGATATGATCCGGTTGATCCTGCGCGATAAGGCCGTGCACGGCTACTACTCCGGCTACAAGTACCAGCGCGGGCTCGAGACCACCGGCAGCGCGGAGAAACGCAGCATGCACACCTTCACACTCGATCTGCTCGAAGAGCTCTACGAGCTGGAGATATGCTACTCATCCGAGCTGTACGAGCCACTTGGACTGATGGACGACGTTGCAGTCTTCGTCCGCTACAACGCGAACAAGGCGCTTATGAACCTGGGGTACCCCACACGGTTCGAACCAGAGGAGACGGAGGTCAACCCGGAGATCCTCGCCGCGCTCGCTCCAGGATCGGACGAGACCCACGACTTCTTCAGTGGATCCGGATCGTCCTATGTCATTGGCAAGGCCGAAGACACAAACGATGAAGACTGGGACTTCTAAAGCCCAGTACTCAACCGATACCGGACGCGCATCCCGGCGAGCCTTGTGGGGTCATCGAGCAGCCAGGCCTTGAAGACCTTCTTCGAGCGGCCCTCGACGACCCCGAAACAGATCGCCCGGCTCGAAGCGGTGCTCGCCGCCGACGAGCTCACCCAGGTCGATGTGACGTGGTGGGTCTATCAGCGCGTCGTGGCCGCCTACCGCGACCCTGACCGGGTGCGTGGACGAGCTCGGGTGCACGCCGTCATCGAGAGCCTTTCGGCTGGAGTGCCGGCAGCGTTGGCGGGGTTGACTACGCTCGGCAGAACGCTGAAACGCCGCGCCGCTGACGTGTTGGCGTACTTCCAGCGACCCGGGACGAGCAACGGGCCGACCGAGGCGATCCGTGGTAGGCGCCTTCGAGCGCGAGGAAGCGTCTGCGGTCGCGCCCTCGGGCCCGTTGGTATTGGATCGCGAGCTTGAGCGCGACTTCGCCCGAGACTGAGCCTGAGTCGGCCAGGAACACATGATCGAGTCCGGCAGGTGTGACTGTGACGAGCAGCTCTGCCAGATCGACTGCCGGACCGTGAGTCAGACCGCCGAACATGACATGTGAGAACGATCCGAGCTGGGCGGTCAGTGCCGCGTCCATGACCGGGTGCCGGTAGCCGTGGACGACCGACCACCAAGAACTCATCCCATCCAGAAGCCGGTAGGCGGTGCCCGAGGCATCACACACCTCCACGAAAGGTCCGTCCGCGCCGGTGACCGAGAAATGCGCCGCGGCATCGAGCGGCCCGTAGGGATGCCACAGAAGCCCACAATCCCGCTCAAGAGTGCTCATGGATTCGCACCTGGCAGGCTCAGGCATTGGGAGAGAGCTCCGTGCCTGCACCTCGACGGCGGATCGTCGGAATCATCACGCCCGCACCACCTGCCTCATGACCGACAGGCGGCAGTGGCTTGCCGCAGGGCAGGGTGCCGGCTTCGGTTGACGCAGAGCCGGTCGCGCTGGCCGTACCGACAGCAGTCGTGCAGTTGCCCTCGACAGGCGCTGCTGTGTCGAAGGCCGCCTGATGGGCTGCCCGGTGGGCCTTGAGCTCATCACGCAACTGCTCGGCGCTCTCCACTCCGACAATCTCGAACCCACCGTCGACGATCATGTCGAGATCCTCTTCAGCGGCCTGGCCCTCCGAAGTGAGGTAGTCGCCGAGGAAGAGAGAATTCGCCACATGCAGCGACATCGGCTGCAGCGAACGCAGATGTAACTCGCGACCGCCCGCGATGCGCAGCTCGCGGTCCGGACACAGGAAGCGCACGGCGCACAGAATCCGCAGACAATTCTGTGGGGTCAGCGTGTTGGTGCCCTCCAACGGGGTGCCGTCGAAGGGGATGAGGAAGTTGACTGGGATCGAGTCGGAGTCAACGGCTTTGAGCGATTTGATCGTCTCGATGACCTGGTCGTTCGTCTCACCCATGCCGACGATGAGTCCAGAGCACGGAGAGAGTCCCGCGTCGCGAGCCCTATCGACAGTGTCAACGCGGTCAGCGAACGTATGAGTCGAGCAGATGTCGGCGTAATGGGACTCAGCGGTGTTGAGGTTGTGATTGTAAGCATCAACACCGGCTTTCTTGAGACGCTGCGCCTGACCGTCGTTGAGGAACCCGAGGCACGCACAGACCTCGACTCCGGGAGTGGCGGACTTGATCTCCTCGACCATGCCCGAGACACGATCGACATCCCGATTCGACGGACCGCGGCCGGAGGCGACGAGGCAGAGGCGCGAGGCACCTCCGGCTAGGCCGAATTCTGCCTGACGCTTGGCCTCTTCCTTCGGCAGCCACGAGTACTTCAGTATCTCCGCATCGGAGCCCAGACGCTGCGAACAGTAGCTGCAGTCCTCCGGGCACAGACCGGACTTGAGGTTGACGAGGTAATTGACCTTGACGAGATTGCCGAAGTGCTCGCGGCGCAGCCGGGCTGCGGCCGCGACGAGGTCGGGTAGATCCTCATTCGGTGAACGCAGAATCGCACGGGCGTCGGAGGCACTGGCTGGGGTGCCGGAGAGCACACGCTCCGCGAGTGACACATAGCTATCCATACGTCCATTATTGAACACTGTTCAGGAGGGGGCAAAATCGCCATCCCACAACGCGCATAGATCGGCCGCGATGAATTGCAGGCCGGAAGAGTCGATCATGTTGGGGAAGACGCAGTCATTGTGGACCTGACACCGGGTCGGGACGATGTGAATCGCCCCGGGTTGGTCAAGTCCCTTGGAGTGGTGTAGCGGTTGGATCCCTCGTTGAGGGGTCTCAGGCGCTGAGTTCGAATGGGATGTCGGGGTCGGTGCTCACCTCGCCTCCGGTGGTCTCGACGGACGTGAGTCGGCAGCGGGCCAGGACCTCGAGTCCGAGGTACCGACGGCCTTCGGCCCACTCATCGGTCTGCTCAGCCAGGACCGCTCCGACCAGCCGCACGATCGCGGCTCGGTTGGGGAAGATCCCCACGGCGTCGGTGCGGCGACGGATCTCACGGTTGAGCCGTTCAGCTGGGTTGTTCGACCAGATCTGGGCCCAGACGTCCTTCGGGAACGTGGTGAAGGCCAGGATGTCCACCCGGGCCGCATCGAGGTGCTCGGCGACCTGCGGCAGCTTCTCGA
>NZ_FXZF01000057.1:0-6969 GCF_900169375.1 Brevibacterium sp. Mu109 | reverse complement strand
AACGCACCGGCCGCGGATTCCGCAACGCGGAGAACTACCGGACGCGTATCCTGCTCACCAGCGCCGCGAGAACCGTAGCGTGAATACCCGCCACAGCAGGGTCATTCACCACGAACCGCGAAGAGCCTGTTTAGCGCCATGTCGCCGCGGAAGAGGTGACTGAACAGGTTGGCGGTGGGGCCACCGGGAACGCCGCACGCGGGTTACTGGCGGGTAATAATGTTGTCCGCCAAGCATCAGCGTTCACAGTGCTGTCGGTCAAGGTCTTCGGAGGATCAGTTTTCTCGGCGATCGACGGCAGGGGAGTTTCGTCGGTTCCCCACACGTGCCCAGAGACCCCCGGGCCATCTCTCGACCACGAGGGCGCATCGTGGACACTCGCCCGCACACTGGCGATCCACACCCCACCCACCTGCGCGCACCGCAGCGGACAGCTGCTGGTCGGCTGGTGGAGACTCGAGCGGATCTGGGAGCGATTCGCGGACTTCACGCTCGAACTCCTCGAGTCACGGACCTTCGACGGGGGACTCCAACTCCTCGAGTACCGCCCCACGCCACTCACCGCACCGCCGGGGACCGCGTGGGACCGATGAGGGGTGAACGGTCCCCGGCTGACAGGACGGCCGTATGGATATGAGCTACTTCTGGACCGGCTGGTCACCCATCTGGCACACCCTGCTGATCGGCGGTGTCGGATACCTGACGCTGGTCATCATGCTCCGCGGGACGGGGCCGCGCACCATGGCGAAGATGACGCCGCTGGACTTCGTCATCGCTGTGAGCCTGGGGTCGGTGTTCGGCCGCACCGTCACCGCCGTCGACGTGAGCCTCGCCCAGGCGATCGTGGCGCTGGTGCTTCTGGTCGTCGTGCAGTGGGCGCTCGCGTTCGGCCGCTCGCGGTGGAGATTCATCCGCCGCGTCCTCGATTCGCCGCCGGTTCTCCTCTACTACGGCGGAGAACTGCAGCCCAAGGCCCTGCGCATACACCGGCTCACTGAGGTCGATGTCCACACTGCCGCTCGCCAGTCCGGACACGGCTCACTCGAGGGCATCCAGGCCGTGATCCTTCATCAGGACGGATCGCTGGGCGTCATCGGTCAGGACTCGATGGGAGACGGCTCGAGCCTGCTGCCGTACATCGAGCGCCACGACTGATCGCCGCTTCCGATGACGTCACCGGACAACATCCTGCTGCACCTTCCGCAGGCTGAGGAGCGGCAGGTGCGCGAGGTGTTCGCGCGCCTCGCGGAGCAGGGGTTTCCTCCGCAGCAGCAGACACCGCACATCACGATCACATACTCACCGATCATGGCTGTCGAGGCTGTTCGACGCGCTGCTGACCTGCTCCCGTCGGTGATCCCGTCTCCGTTCCGGCGGGTGGGCACCGTGGTCTTCGGAACGAAGCGCAAGCGGACCGTCGCATGGCTGCTCGAGACCACGGACGCGATGGAGAGCGCCGCCCGCGAGATCAGTGCGCTGAACCCCGAAAGCCGCGGTCGCAGCTGGACTCCCCACCTGACGATGGGGCTGCGGCTGCCGCGTGAGATCGTGCCTGATTACATCCGGGCTCTGGACGAGGTGACGTCTCCCCACTTCAAGCAGCTCACGGCTGTGCGGGCGGCGCACTGGATGCCTCGGATCCAGGAGCTCACCGTCCTTGCGGGTGCGAGCTCAGAACACCGGCGTGATCACCGGGAAACCGATCGCTGACTCCGCCTGCGTGCTTCGCATCCGCTCAGTTCGTCAGTGCGTCCACGACCTCCGGCAGTGCCGTGACGCCGTGCGCGGCGAGGAAGTGACGAGCTCCCGGCACCACCACGGTTCGCGCCTGCAGATTCCGGGCGAACGCGTCGGACAGATGCGGTGCGACGAGGGGATCGTCATCCGAGCGGATGACAGTGACGGCGCCGAGGTGCGGGCCGGCTCCCGGTAGATCCGCTCCTGCGAGGAACGGGCCGAGGCCGTCCGCGGCGAACGCGTCGAGGCCCTCGTCGCCGGTGCGCGTGAGCGGCTGGGCGAAGGGGGAGACCGCGACGAACGCACCCAACGAGCCGCCCGCCGTGACTGCGGCGAGCCGTTCGACGGCGCGCACTGCGGTGACGCAGCCGAGGCTGTGGGCGACGACCGCGACCTGGGGACCGAGCGCTCCGATCGCGTTCACGGCGGCCCCGACCCACGCCTCGGCATCGGGGGAGGCGGAGTCGGGCAGTGCGACGACCTCGGCGCCGGCGACCGTCTTAGCGACCCACGGGAACCAGTGGTGCTGCGGCGATGCGCGGAACCCGTGCAGGACGATGACCCGGTCGAACGGTGTGGCGGCAGGTGCGGTTCCCATACGCGGAACGATACGCGGAACGGTGAGCGGGCGACGGCCGATAGTCTGTCGACGACTGGTCGGCTGAAAGAGGGGAACGCATGCGCATCACACTGCCCGAGGCGCTCATCCCGCTGGTGCTGAGGGCCCGGAACGCCAACCGGCCCTTCGTGACGGAGCAGGGAGCCCACGACCGCATCCGCGAGCGGTTCCTGCGACCGGTGCAGTACGGTCCGCCGGCACGGCTGGAGGGCGTCCGAGTCGACCGCCGCCTCTCCGATCCCACCGGGTGGCCGGTCTACGATGTGCGGCCGGTCGATAGCACGCGCTCTGCGGCGGCGTCGTCCTCCGTCGTCGTGTACGTCCACGGCGGCGGGTGGGTCAAAGAGATCACCGGTCCGCACTGGAAGCTGATCGCTCGGATCGCCCGCGAGACGGGCCAGCGCGTGGTCGTGCCCATCCACCCGCTGGTCCCGCTCGGCACAGCGCGCGACGTGCGGGACGGCGTCGTCGACCTGGTGCGGCGTGAAGAGGGCTCCGGGTGCGCCGTGGCCATGGCCGGCGACTCGTCCGGCGGTCAGATCGTTCTGTCCGCGGTGCTGGCGCTCCGCGACGACGGACGAGTCCTGCCGTCCACGGTGCTCCTGTCGCCCGCCCTGGATCTGACATGGAGCAACCCCCTGATCGATGAGGTGCAGCCCCGCGACCCGTGGCTGGGCCGGCCGGGTGGACGGGTGCTGGCAGAGGCGTGGCGCGGAGACGACTCACTCGAAGACCCGGCAGTGAGCCCGCTGTTCGGCGACATGACCGGGGTCGGGCCCCTCACGATCCTCTCCGGCACGCACGATGTGCTGAACCCCGACGCGCACGTGCTGGGCGAGAAGGCGCAGGCCGCAGGCGTGCAGGTCACCCTGCACGAAGCGGAGGGGCAGCTGCACGTGTTCGCCCTCCTCCCGACGGAGGTCGGGGACCAG
Source organism: Brevibacterium sp. Mu109 (assembly GCF_900169375.1). Classification (NCBI taxonomy): domain Bacteria; kingdom Bacillati; phylum Actinomycetota; class Actinomycetes; order Micrococcales; family Brevibacteriaceae; genus Brevibacterium; species Brevibacterium sp. Mu109. The sequence goes on along the minus strand of NZ_FXZF01000057.1, from coordinate 3,681 downwards.
GGCGCGCGCCGCATCGTCGAGGCGCTGAGACCCGACCAGCGTGGACCCGACCAGCGGGGACCAGATCAGACGTCGTGACAGGCGCTCTGTATCCTCTGTGGTGTGGCGATGAGCAGGGATCCGAAGACGAGGACATGGCAATTCATCTGCATCGCTGGGGCGATCATCGGCGTCGTCTGCATGGTGGTCGTGGTCATCCTCGGTATGAACACGGGACGGATCGTCGCCGGCACCCCGGACGACCTCGTCGCGGTCGAGGATTCCGACGAGCTCCTCACAGGTCTGGAGCCGGGGCGCACGTTCTATCTCTACGCTCCTGAGGCAGCGGACATCGAACGCGGGCCTGGAATATTCGACGACGCGGGCGGGCCGCTCGACGAGATCAGTGCTCCGCAGGGCTGGCCCGGCGACTGCGAGTTCGACGGCCCGGATCTGTATGTCTTCGACACTCCTCGCATCGATGCGCCGATCGACGTCGACGGCGTGCCCTACGTGCCCATCCTGACGCTCATGAACGGAAGCGCGCCGGACGCCGACTACACCGCCGAGTGCGCGGCCGACGACCTGCTCGTCGGCACGTCCGTCGACTCGAAGGAGTTCCAGGTGCACGGCATGTTCTGGCCGGCTCTTCTGGTGGGCATCATCGGTCTGCTTGCGGTGCTCGTCGGTGCGGTTGCTCTGGCGGTCCTCAGATCGCCGACTGCCAGGAGGCGGTAGGCCTCAGCCGGTCGTTGGAGCACGACTTCAACGTCTTCGACGTCATGCATCACGGGACTCACGAGAAGCAGCTGTCCAATGTGTTCGCGTGGCTGCTGGACGTCGGTGGAACGCACGGTCTCGGCGATCGCTTCCTGCGAATCTTCATCGACGAGGTGAATGCTGCGCAGCCCGGGGGAGCGCCGTTCCCCCGTGAGACCTACCGGGTGCGGCAGGAGGTCAACACCGGAATCGGCCCGGACGACATCGACATAGCCGACATCGTGCTCACCGGTGAGACCGCCGCACTCGTCGTCGAGAACTACTTCACGTCGGACGGGCATCAGCACGGCTATGAGAGGTACCTGGCGTTCGGCCAGCGGGACGCACGCCGGGGAGGCGTGGTGATGCTGTGCCGTGACGAGGACCGATCCCGGCTGTCGGACGGCTGGCAGCAGTCGATCGTGGTGACGTACGGAGCGCTCATCGATCGTCTGCACAGCAGTGTCGACGGCGACACGGTGTACCGCAGCGAGAACCCCGACGCGCATTCGTTCATCGCGCAGATGCACCGGAAGTTCGTGAGTGAGGAGAGACGTGTGAGTGATCGCGATGTACTCGGATTCGTCACAGCGATGTGTGATTCCGGCGAGGCGGAACGGTACGGCTGGCGGAGCCAGGACCAGGTGGCAGAGGCGTTCGCCAGTGATCTCGCCGCGCAGGGCAGACAGCGATATGTCGAAGGCAGTGAGCTCCTCCAACGGATCAAGGGACGGCTCCGATCATTCAGCAACGAGATCTTGAATAGGCAGCTCACGAGTACTTTCGGAGACGACCACGTGGGCCCATCACTCGTGCCGTATAGAGGGCTCTATCAGTGGGCGGTTGATTTCACTGTCCACCATGTCGGTGTAGATTCGCCGGCGCCGCATGTCCAGCTGGCCTTCGGTCCGACCGCGTGGTTCGTCAATGAACGGCTTCCAGGTTGGACGCACACGATGGAACCGGGGATCGCTGACTACTCGCGTGTCTTCGTGCTGCGGCTGGATTCGAAGGAGCTCCTCCAGACACCAGTGACGCTGCCGGAAGTCCTCGATGGACTCGGAACGGCCGATCGTCGACTCCACGACGCGGTCGTCGAACTGTTGGCCCGGCGATCCAGCACACTGGGGGAATGACTACCAGCAGCCCACTCACCGACGTCCCCGCCTCACCGCACTCCGTCTGGGAGGACGTGTTCGGCATGGCGACCGGCGTGATCCTCGTGTCCTTCGGCCTGTACCTCCTCGAGGCGGCCGCCCTGGTGACCGGTGGAACCGCGGGTCTGTCACTGCTGCTGTCGCTGGGGACGGGATGGCCGTTCGGCCTGCTGTTCGTACTCGTCAACCTGCCGTTCTTCCTGCTGGCCATCCGGCGCAAGGGGTGGGTCTTCTCCGCGAAGTCTGCGGTGTCGATCGTCGCCAGTTGATACTATGCTAGAGCATACTTAGCCTGGATCCACCGATAAATTTGGTGTGAGTTCGGCGGTTTAACTGAAGAAGTGCCTTTTGACCTGGAATAATAGTAGTTGTTCACGCCACTATTTCTAGGATCAGAAAGGCACCTCTGAGATGCTATTCAATCACAGTGCTGCTGGTATTGCCTATTCGTTTGATGAACCGAATCTCGTGTCGTCGGCTGGGCTTGCTCCCGTGTTGCGGTTGGCGCAGTCTGCGGGGCTGAAACGTTTAGCTGATGAGTGGATCACGGTGGCTAATACTGGGGCCGATAAGGGTGCGAATCCAGGGACGAAGATCACGTCGCTGGTCGCTGGGATGGCTGCTGGTGCCGACAGCATCGATGACATGGATCTGCTGCGGCATGGTGGGATGAAATCATTGTTCCATCGGGTGTATGCGCCCTCAACACTGGGCTCACACCTGCGCGAATACACGCATGGGCATGTGAAACAATTAGCCGCAGTCGCTTCCAGGTTTCTGACCAACCTGAGTGACCACACGGACTTGTTGCCGGTCAGGTCACCGGATGGCACCGGTGGTGACATGGTCTTTGTCGACGTGGATGACACGGTTATTGAAGTCTTTTCGCCCAACAAACACGGTGCTGGAATCGGCTATAACAAACTGCGCGGCCTCAACGGATTGACCGCCACGATTTCCACAGCCAAAGCAGCACCGCTGGTGCTTGGTCAGCAGTTACGCAAAGGGGCAGCTCATTCGGTGCGAGGCGCTGACAAATTAGTCAGTGACAGCCTGGCCACTGCCAAACGCATCATCGATCCCGATACCCCTGTGTTGGCGCGGTTTGATTCGGCCTTTTATAGTGCCAACGTCGCCAAAGCAGTCCGCGCGGCTGGAGTCCACTACTCAGTGACCCTGCCCCAAAACGCTGCCGTGAAGAAAGCTATTGCTCACATCCCGGCCGAGGCCTGGAGAGGGATCAATTACCCACAGGCGATCTATGACGACGAAACGGGTCGATGGATCTCTGATGCGCAGGTGGCTGAAATTGATTTCACCGCCTTCTCGTCCAAAGCCCAAGAGGAGCAACTGGCTGGCCGGTTGGTGGTCCGCCGCATCCCGGAACTCAATACCACCAAACTGGCAGCCGCTCAAGGCCAGCTGTTTGACACGTTCCGTTATCACGCCTTCTTTACTACCGTCGAACAATCTGTCTTGGATACGGTGGCTGCAGACAAAGTCCACCGTCAACATGCCGTCGTCGAGCAGGTTTTTGCTGATCTCAAAGCCGGGCCATTAGCCCACATGCCCTCCGGGCGGTTTTATGCCAACGCGGCCTGGCTAGTCATCGCGGCCATCAGCCACAATCTGCTGCGAGCAGCAGGCAGTGTTGCCGGTGTGTGTGTGATCGACTATCTGTAGGCCGGTGGAGCAGAGGTTTCCCGCCATGTCAGTGGCAGGTTTCCTACCGAAAGAGCGCTAAGAATCCGGCCACCCCGCTGCACCCCGAAGCTGCGGGGTCCAG
>NZ_FXZF01000066.1:0-4221 GCF_900169375.1 Brevibacterium sp. Mu109 | reverse complement strand
TGCATGGCAGGGCCTTGGGTGTGAGGGATCTTGGAGAATTTCCATCATCACCCAAGGCCCGCCTCTCATTCATCACCGACACACTGGGTGCAGAGACCCTGCTACGCACTCTGAAACCGGAAGAGCCACTATATGCGCGAACAAGCGATACTGAACCAGTAGGAAGGCTGTCGGTGGGGGCCGGTGGCCCCCACCGACACCATCCCTGGTCCCCGACGGCAATATCGGTGGTCCCGAGAGGCAATATCGAGTGGTCTTCAAGCCTTCAAATACTCACCGGTTCATGGGTGTGCGAGCGCAGGGCCGCCTAAGCATCGAAGATGCGCACGTCTTCGACGGCCCCGCTGGCGTCGGCGTCCAGCTGCGCGTCGGACCCGACGCCCCGAAGTCGCCTAAACCCAACTGGTACATCGAGGGCCGGCTCGGTCGCACCCGGTTCCTGCAGCTGCTCTCACCGCATCAGTACAGCTTCGTGCGCTTCACGAGTGCCGATCAACAGCTGCTGCACGGCATCGATCCGCTCACGGAGCTCGACGCCGTCTCTGTGCGCGCGGCCACCGGCGACCTCTGGCGCGGCCCGCACCCCAGCTTGAGATCGAGGAGTGTCACGCGGTCGAACTGCGCGCGGATCCGATCGTCACTGACACCGGCGACGGCATTGCAGAGCACGCCGTGCTCCACGGCGGGCACTGGGGGTGGTTCGGGTACAGCATCGCCCGCGTCGGCGCCGCCAGGCTGTTCGAGGTGCACGTCGTCGACGCCCTTACGCCGCCAGGCCGTGTTGCGGACGCGGGTCATGTGGCCTCGGTCGCCATGCTCGACGACGCGAGGTTCCTGCCGACGATGCTGCTGCGCCTCGCCGTGGCCGTCGACGCCGAGAGCATTCGCATCGTCGTGCACACGGCCCTGACGGATGCCGACCTGCGGCGCCTGCGCGGCATCCGTGTCGAGACGGTCGAGATCGTGGATGCCCGCGAGCGCGACGCGAGGGCGGCAGAGTGAGCGAGCAGGTGATCGCCGACTACAGCGATGTCGATGCGGTGGTGGGCAACCGCGTGCATCTGCGCGACACCCCCGGCTCAGCCTTCGAGCGGAGCACGATCACCTTCGACGGCGTCGACAACGCGCTGCACGTCGACGACGGCGTGAAGCTCGTCGGGTGCCGGATTCGGTTCAAGGGCAACGGCTCCGTCGTGCGGATCCGCCGCACGCGTGCCACCGTGCGCATCATCACCACAGTGTTCCACGCCTCAGTCCTCTCCATCGGCGCAGATGCGTCGTTCAACACCGCAGCGAGGTTCCTGCCGACCGAGCGCAAGCACATCATCATCGGCGACGACGCGATGTTCTCCACCAGGATCTCGATGCGAACGGCCGACCCACATCTCATCTACTCGACCGAGACACATGAGCGCCTGAACCCCAGCCGCTCGATCTGGGTCGGTGACCACGTCTGGCTGGGCGAGGAGGCCCTGGTGCTGAAGGGTGCCCGCGTGGGCTCGGGCAGCATCCTGGCCGCGCGTGCACTCGTGACCCGCCACGTGCCCTCCAACGCGACGGTGGCAGGCTCCCCCGCGAAGGTCGTGGCGAGCGGCGTGATGTGGGGTCGCCCATCAGTGCACGGCTACACCCCTGCGCAGACCTCGGCGAGCCAACGCCTCGACCATGACCGGTTCAGCTACGAGCCGGGGCAGCAGCTCGACCTCGACGCGCTTGAGGCCGAACTGGATTCCTACACAAGCGGCGAGGAGTCGTGCGCCGTCGGCGCGGGGGCTCAGCGACGCGGCGCTCATTCCGGAGCTGGTGACGCTGTGGAAGGACAACTACTGCGTCTATGGTGTCCGCAAGCTTTGGAAAAGTGCACGACGTGCCGGGATCGATATCGGCCGAGACCAGACCGGCTAGCTCATGCGAGCCGCGGGCATCGAGGGTGCAACACGGACCAAGCGTGTCACGACGACCAGGCCTGATCCGACCGCCGTGAGGCACCCAGATCTTGTGAATCGGGAGTTCACCGCGACCGCGCCTAACCGTCTCTGGGTCACCGATCTGACATTCGTTCCGACTTGGGCCGGGGTCGCGTATGTGTGCTTCATCATCGACGTGTTCAGTCGCATGATCGTCGGCTGGCGGTGCGCGTCTCACATGCGCACCGAGATGGTGCTCGACGCGATCGAGATGGCCCGTTGGGGACGCGGAACCCAGCACGCCGATCTGCGCTGTCACAGCGATGCGGGCAGTCAATTCACATCCATTCGCTACGGTGAACGCCTCGCCGAGATCGGAGCGACACCATCGATCGGGACCGTCGGCGACAGCTACGATAACGCCCTCGCCGAGACGGTGAATGGCTACTACAAGACCGAACTCGTCCGCGGACCGGCACGATCAGGGCCCTGGAGAACGGTCGAGGACCTCGAACTCGCGACCCTCGGCTGGGTGCACTGGCACAACACGCAACGCCTCCATGGCTATCTCGGAGACGTCCCGCCTGCAGAGTTCGAGCAGTCGTTCTATGCTGTCAAAACCAACCACGATCAGCTGGTGGGAATCAAATAGCGCGAGTCTCCATCAGACCCAGGGCGCTTCAGAATGCCGAACGGGTCCGTGAGGACTAGTAAGTCCCCCGCAGAATTTTTGAATGTCGCCCACCACTCGCCTGTCTGGTCCCAAATCTCTGTCAATGACTGTTGACTAGTGAGCAGTGTGGACTGCGCGTTCGAAGTGACTCCCCACCTCGTTCCAAGTCTGAATTGACTAAAGTCGCCGACTCTTAAAGTTTGGTCTCGACGGTCGACATCTGGGAAGCGTAGAACTGAAATCTCATCGATCATTACGACTCCATTCTTGCGCTTCGCGTGTCCTTGTGTTGATGCGAAATCTAGCGTTTTGGGACCGGTATGCCGATGGTTTTGGTGCTTGATGGTGCCCACGGCGATAGCCAATCCTGCGCGAGCGCGTACTGGGCCGAAAATAGAGCCCACGCTGCGGGTGGACGATATCCTTTACCGTTTAGCATCGTTTCGACGGCCGAACGATTGATGATGTCGAACAGCATCGACCTCGGGGAGTCGAGGACAAACTCGCGGATGAAGCCACTGAGATCCTTGCTATAGACGTTCCGCCAATTGAAATCAGCCCGAGGTTGCGCGTGAGCGGTGTGAGGCTCCCTCTCATGCCAACTGTCAGGTGCGTAGAAATCTGAGGGGCCATCCTGCTCAAATGTCCAGCGGTCACGAAAGAACGGAATGTCTTGCAGGCCCGGTGCAAGTTTCCGCATGACACTGTGAGCAACCTTCTCGCCGCGCATCTCGTCAGTGCTGAAAGACTTAAGTCGGCGCACTAGTTGGTTATCAATCAGCAAGGTGGTGTGCGGATAGACAACTGACTCACCATGCCGCATCGTCGCAAGCCAACGCCCTGTACGATTCGTGATGTATCCCTCGAAAAGAGGACGGCCCGGATCCGTCCACCGCATATCTAGGATTGGTGCGTAATCCGCAAGTACCGCTTCGTATGCGAGAGGGTTCAGCAGATCCGCGTTGTTCGTCCAATACTTGAGCATGATCGCGAGCGAGTTGGACGGGGTGGGATCTTCGGCCTTAAGGTACCGCAGAAAGCCGCCGCGGATGATCTCTCCTCCCTGTCCACCGAAGTTGGCGGTTGTCAGCGGAGAAACATAGCTCTGCGAAGGATTGGGAAGTATGGTGAAGGCGTTTCCGAGGCCACCGGTAGAGCGCAATGTCTGCCAGGCCTGAGTTTCTGGATCCGCGATGACAATTTCGTTGCCTTCACGTGTGTGAGTAGTCTTCGGCTGATTGATTCGCTGGGGCACGCCAAGATGCTCCGTCACGCGCCGACCAATGTGGACCTCGCCGCTTTCAGGAAGCCCATTGGTGTATGCCGTGAAGTCGACTCCCGCTGCCGTGAGCGCTGCCAGCACAAGTCGGCTGTCCTTACCGCCTGTTGCGGCTGCTCGAATCGATTTTACGTCTTTCGCCAGCGTAGACGCATACGCGACAAGACTGGCGCCGAGGCTCTCGACTCGATCCTCATAAGGCCGTTGCCCGAAAGCTCGATCTCCGCTATCCAAGTGTGATGTCTCGAGACATCGGTGACAGTTCTGTATCAGGACATCGGTGACAGTTCATGTCTCAGGACTTCGGTGACACTCTGAGATTCTTCCGTGGTCGACCTCCACGCCTGCCAGTCGGATCCGGC
>NZ_FXZF01000093.1:0-1424 GCF_900169375.1 Brevibacterium sp. Mu109 | reverse complement strand
GGCTCTTCACGAACGAGGGTGTAGTCGAGGTCTGAAACCGCCGGCTTCGAGCAGACTCCTGTCGATGTAGTGCCTCAGGTTCCGGAACCCAAGCGCGATCCCGCGCAGATGCTCGAGTCGGCCATTGATCGCCTCCGTCGGGCCGTTGCTGGTCCCGGGCCGATCGAAATAGCCGAGGACGTCAGCGGCTCGTTGCTTGAGCGTACGAGCGAGCTTGCGGACCTCGACCAGCTGCACGGGCACCCCCGTGGAGATCCGGTCGATCGTGTGCTGCAGGAAGAACCTCCCCAGCCCGCGGTCCGTCTCCCGATACGCGGTGATCATGTCCTGATACACACCCCAGGTCGCTTCAACCTCGACATGGCGCTGGTCGGCGAACACCTCCTCGAGTCGCGCATGCTGCTTCTCGGTGAGAAGACCCGCTCCTGTCAGCAGAGTCCGGCGGACCCGGTAGAGCGGATCACCAGTCCTACCCCGACGACCGAACACATCGCGCTGAACACGGCGCCGACAGTTCTCCAGCGCGTCCCCGGTAAGCCGGATCACATGGAATGGATCCATGATCGGAGCAGCGTCGGGAAGCTCTTCGGCGGCGGCGGTCTTGAACCCAGTGAATCCGTCCATCGCAACGACCTCGATCCCGTTCTGCCACTGCTGCGGGCGTGCAGCCAGCCACCGCTTGAAGACTGCTTTGGAGCGGCCTTCGACCATGTCCAGCAGCCGGGCAGGTCCGGTCTTCTCACGCACCGGGGTCAGATCGATGATCACGGTCACGTACTTGTCGCCACGCTTCGTGTGGCGCCACACGTGCTCGTCGACACCGATCGTGGTGACACCGTCGAAGCGGTGGGGGTCATCGATCAGTTGTCGTGTGCCTTCAGCGAGGATCGCGTCGTTCGCGGCCGACCATGACACGGCCAGTCCTGCCGCGACGCGGGAGATGGACAGATGGTCCACCACGAGTCCTTCCAGTCCCCATCGCAGACCGCCGCGGGAGATCTTTGCCCGCGGCGGCGCCGCTGCGGTCGTGTCCTGGCGCCACACCCGGCCGCATCCTGAGCACTTGTAACGACGCACGCGGATCAGCAGCGTCGTGGGTCGGTGTCCGAAGGGTTCGTGCGCGAGCCTGCGCACCACCGTGTCCCGTGGCGTCCCCTCACATCCGCAGTGCTGGCACCACTGGTCTGGTTCAACGACTCGGCATTGGAGCATCGCTCGGTCGGGTTCCAGGTGTTGTCCGACGGCTTGGAGACCGAGCTCGTCGAGGCGGCAGAACGTGGTCAGGCAGGGCGCATCAAAAGTAGGGTGGGACATGTCGAGGTCTTCCGGGTGGGCAGTGTAGGAACTTCCATCTTCAGGGAGACCTCGACTCCTACACGGACAGCGACGCGCTCAACGGACTACACCCTCGTTCGAGAAGAGCC
>NZ_FXZF01000060.1:0-6311 GCF_900169375.1 Brevibacterium sp. Mu109 | reverse complement strand
TACTCTCGTGCACAGGCTCGTGGTCCTCTGAGATTCGGATGTCTTGACAACACCCATCACAGCAGGACCACGAGCCGTTCTACGTCAACGACGCGACGCTCCCCATCACCACGAACCGGGAAGAGCCTCATTGATCCTGGTCACGGGTCGTACATAGCGTCGTAGCCATGAGTATCCCCACGAAGAACTCAGCAGTGACCCGACGCAGACTCTTCATGACCGGAGGTGCAGGAGCCGCCGCGCTGGGGGCCACCCTGGTCTTCGGCGCGAGCGCGGCCCAGGCCTCGGACCGCGACTTCACTCAGTTCCGCACCACCGACGGCGACGGCGGGGAGATGTCCAACCCCGCGAACCTGACCGGCTGCCCACTGGGCCGCGGAGAGGGTGAGTGAGCATGGCCCTCTGGAAGGGAAGCCCGAACTTCAACACCGGTCGCAACGGCAGCAGCGTCGACCGCATCGTCATCCACTACATCGTCGGTACGCTCGCCGCTGCGGACGCGACGTTCGCCGACCCCAACGCGCAGGTGAGCGCCCATTACGGCATCGGTGAGGGCGCGGTGCACCAGTACGTGAATGAGATGGACACCTCCTGGCATGCCGGCGATCTGGCGATGAATCGCCGCAGCATCGGCATCGAGCACTCCGCGGACCAGTCGCGGCCGCCGGACGCCACGACCTACGCGGCCTCCGCCGAGCTGTGCGCCCGCATCTGCCGCGACTTCGGCATCGACCCGAACACGCAGATCATCGGCCACAGCGACGTCGTGTCCACGGCGTGCCCCGGCATGGTGGATCTCCAGCGGATCATCTCGGAGACCGCCGCGCTGGTCTGATCGTCGCTCGACCTGGCTCGGTGGGTCGGCCCACCACGGCGTTCCCTGCTCAGACTGAGCAGGGAACGCCGTTCGTCGTGAGCTCGAACTCTGCGCGAGTCGTTTCAACTCCGTTGACCTGCAGGGAGAGCGCGTGGGCGCCCGGGTAGTAGCGCCGAGTGCTGATGGGACGGAACGAATGCGAGCGCCGCAGCTCCGTCATCTGACCAGGACGCAGAGTCATCGTCGTGAGCTTGAAGGTCTTGGGCGACTGCCGTCCGTTCGCCTTGAGGTGGTGCACGACGTAGTCGATGGTGAGGCGGACGTCGTCCTCACTGATGTTGCGGATCGCGGCGTGGAACTCGACGGCTTCGCCCACCGCGACGCTCTGCCGGTCGACGGCGGGCCCCTCGATCTGAAGTGCCTGTCCGACGGAGGGGAACCCCAGCAGCGCGAGCGCATCGGGATCGCCTCTCTTGATGAGGGTGCGCAGTCCGTGGCGCACCACCCGTTCCGTGCTGCCATCCGGTTCAGCGAGCCAGCGCTCGGCCGTTCCGATGACGAGGGCCGCGTGGTCGCGGCTCAGGTCGTTGAGGTGATTGGCGACGGAACGGCGGACGTATTCGGCGGGATCTCGATAGAGGTCCTCGAGGAGGGGGACGGTCGCCCCAGGCGTTTGCGAGAGCTCTGGGATCCGCTTTGCCCAGGGCAGGTGGGGGCGGGTGCCCTCGGACGCGAGCCGGCGGACATGGACGTCCGAGGACGCAGTCCATGTCCGGATGATCGCCAGCGCTCGATCGGGATCGTGCGTGATGAGAGAGCGGATGGCGAACTCCGCGGTGAGGAGCCCCGTGAGCTCCGCGAGCAGGGCCATCGCATCGTCGAACGCCTCTGTCCCGCCGTCCGCGACTGCCTTCGACGCGATCACCTCCGTGACCGGCCAGATCATCCAGCCGGTGAAAGTCGGGTTGGTGCCGTGCGCACTCCTGACGACACGCGCCAGCGCGGCGTAGTCGCCCGGCACGTCGGCCAGGAGTGCTGATTCCAGCTGTTCGACCCGTGCACGCAGGGGCAGTCCCTCGAGCTGCGCCGCGGCCGCGTGCAGGCGGGTGAGGGGGAGGTCCGGGACGACGGTCCGGAGCGCGTGTGCCAGTGCCTCGGCTGTCTGAGAGCTGATCAGTTCGTCGGCTGTCGGCATGATCCGCACCTTCTTCCTCACGGGTGCCGCCGGCGGTCCCGGCACGGAACGCGGAAGCGCCCTGAACGAGTGGGTCCAGGGCGCCTCCGCTGTGCACTGACGCCACAGGCTGTGCTGTGACACCTGTGACACCGCAGACGGACTGCGACATCAGACGGGTGGGCCCAGTGGGGATCGAACCCACGACCCACGGATTAAAAGTCCGTTGCGGGCCATATTCTACGTGGTCTTATGGCCGTCTGACCAGCTGATTCAAGTTGATCGTTGTGGATGGTGTCTGACCGGGTTCGACACGAGTGCCGACCACATGCCGACCACAGTTCGGTGTTTCTTCGATAACGAACGAGAGGCCTCGGTATACCGAGACCTCTCCTCGCGCGGTTTGGGTTGCAGCCCAGACCGGATCGGAGTTCACCATGTACGACCAGTCTTCTGAAACCGCTGTTTCGAGCATACCGACTACGGACGATCCCGCATTGGGCGCCGAGCTGGGCAGCGTAGGGGACCGGCCGGAGGCCGCATGCCCCGAAGCTGCGCGGCCGGCGACCGGGGGTCGCGAAGCGGCGCCCCTTGACCCGGTATCGAAACTTTATGCAAGCGACGGCGGTGCAGGTGAAGCACTAAAAGCAGCAGGTGTGACCCTGCCGTGTGAGCGTCCACTGATGATGGTCGACCGACTCAGCGGTGAAAGCGTGTTGGTCCGCTGTGGATCTAGACGCCTTGCGGACTGTGTGTCTTGCTCTGCTCTGTACTCGGGCGATGCGAGTGCGATTCTGCGCGCAGGGGTGTTAGACGTAGATCCCAGTTCAACAGTCGTCATGTTGACACTTACGGCACCTTCCTTCGGCGCGGTTCACCGAGTTCCACGGAACGCCAGTCCGAGGTTAACGACCAGTGCTCGAAATGCTTGGGAGCAGAGAGCCGGGCGGGCCTTGTGCAGGTGTGGTGTCAAGCATGAGCCGGGAGATCGATTGGCTGGGGTCGCCATTGATCCGGATTCCTATGATTACGATGCGCAAGCGGAATGGAATGCGGCATTCGGTCGCCTGTGGAATCGCACGGCTACAAGGCTTACACGGGATTTGGGCTTAGCTGAGCGGTTGCCATACGCCGGTACGACTGAATGGCAGGCGAGAGGTGCCGTTCACGCACACATGCTTGTGAGGCTGCCTGCGTGGGTCCAGCTTGGGTTGTTCAAAGACAGCGTGGGGCGGCTTCGCTCTTCCCAGATAGAAGACTCGGTTCAGTCGGCGGGTACGACAGTCGCGGGGCGGTGCTTCCGTTGGGGTTCGGCTGTAGTTGCCGAGATAATCTCTGCTCCGGGTATGGACGCTGGTCGGCATGCCAAGCGAACGATTGGGTATTTGCGTAAGGCCCTGGCCTACACGGTTAAGGATCTGAACGTGGAGCCTGACGGGGGTCGTAGCCACCGACACTTCGCCCGGTGTCGGGTGGCCGGGCGTAATGTGCGCTGTCCTTCCTGTGCGGGTGGGTTGAGGAGTATCAGCTGCCGATCTCCTAGGCACCGTTCGTTCGGGTATGCGGGTCACGCTGTGCGGAAATCTCGCTCCTGGTGTGAGCTGACGTTCCGGGCCTTGCGTGAGAAGCGAGCTGCTTGGCATGCCGAAGGCGGGGAGACTCCCGGTCCGCGTGACTGGGTACTGGTGAAGCGCACAGTGAACTATCAGGTTCAATCTATCGTTGATAGATTGACGGAGTCTCGAGGTCGATCTATCCTGGATACATGTCAGGCCAAACTGGTTTGACGAGAGTAGATCCAGGAGGATCAATGTTCAGTAAGGCAGAGGCAGCAGAGCTGGCGCGGTTGTTCGGCAAGATTTCCGAGATCTTTGAAGCCGCGGCAAGCGGAGACGTCGATGACGCGCACAGCGCATCAGACCCCGCAATTCTTGGAGCGCTTACGGCTCTGGCTCCGAAGTATCAGCGAGTCGTAGCGCGAATTTCATATGGAGAGATGGCCGAGACCAGATCGGGTGTACTGGCGCGGTGGCTGGACATCCTGACGGCGACTAAGGAAGTGGCGTCCATGCTGCGCGGCGGTAAGCGTGTGGTCACCACCATCAGTAGCTCAAGTGAGGTTTTGTCGGGCATTGCGTACTCGGACGCCGACGAGGAGGCATTTGTGCCTGAAGCTGTGGCGTCCGTTGCCAGGGATCTGTGGCCGAACCCCGCCGAGGACGAACCGGTGGGGATCTTCCCCAATATCGAAGTGGAGGACAGCTGATGCGTAGGCCGAAGGTCGATCTGACCGGTTGCACCGTTGTGGGGCTTGAGGCGACTCCGAAGGTGGCGGACCGCACTACCGGGGAGCTTGCCACTGATGCTGACGGGCGCACGAAGTGGTCTGTATCGGTATTCGTTAGTGACCCGGCTACTAAGGACAGTGGTGCGGTGAAGGTGACGGTCCCGTCGTCCACGCCTATCGCTCTGAGCGCGGGTGATCCCCTCGTCCTTGTCAATCCTCGTGTCCTTCACTGGGAGGTTGGCAATAGGTCCGGTATGGCCTGGTCTGCAGATGCGGTGGAGTCGGCAGGGGGTGGCAAGCGTGGCGAATGACGACATGGTGAACATTTCGATCCCACGGGCGCACGTGCCGTTGCTTGTCATGGCGCTGTCGGCTCTCGATCGGGTGTCGATGATCGCAGATGAGCTTGAGGGGGTCGATAAGGCCGACCTGAGTGAGACGGCGCGTGACTATGCACGGAAGTTTGCGGTGCTGTGTCCGGAGATGCTGGAGGAGTGACCCGCATGAGCGCGAAACACGTCGCAGGTACAGTCGCGGCGGTCGGTGCACTCCTCGCCATCGCAGGCGAAGACTGGGGTGCCGTACTGCTGGTTGCTGGAATCGGGTATCTGCTTTGGATTCGCAGAGTTCGTAGTGACCCGCGTTCGACTGTGGACGCTCGCCACGTTGCGGCTGCGCGAAACATTGCTGGCACATGGGACGAGGTGTCCACCGCGTGTGGGCTCGGTATCAAGCGCACGGTCTCCCGCCGCGAGTGGGTCCCGAGCACCGGGACGTTGTCGTCGATGGTCGGCATCGGTGGGCAATGGAATGACCGCAGCCCTGCCGCTGTGCTGTCCCCTCTTCGATTGGTGCGCCTTCGTTCGCTCGCAGATGGGTTGGCGTTAGATCTGCACACGCCTGCTGGGGTTAGCCCGGTTGACGTTGAGCGCACGGCTCCTGCGATTGCGCATCACTATCGTGCCCGAGGTTGGGAGCTCGGTGAGTGTGCGGAAGGGGTGGCACTGGTGCTCAAGGACGGTAGTGATCCGCTGGAGCAGGCCATCACTCCTGGGCAGCTCTCAGGCGCTCCGAGCTTGGAGGACGGCTGCCCGGTGGCGGTGGATCGGATTGGGCGCACGGTGGAGGTTCCAGTGTTGGAGTCGAATGTCCTTATTGGAGGAATACCGAAGTCCGGCAAATCAGGTCTCCAGACGATTCTGTTAGTAGGTCTGGCGCAGATCCCCAATCTGGCACTGATCGGCCTCGACCCCAAAAGGGTTGAGCTCACGCCTTGGGCGGCAAGGTTTTCTCTGGTCGAGACGCAAGTCTCTGCGATGGCTCCACTCCTGCGGAAGATCCTTGACGAGATTGACCAGCGATACGAGGTGCTTCAAACGAACCAGCGCAAGAAGTGGTTGCCAGATGACGGGCCGATTCTCGCGCTCGTTGTGGATGAGTTGGCGCAAGTCACCTCGTCCGGAGACAAGAAGGCTGACGCAGAACGGGCCGACCTTTTGCGCCAGATCGTCGCTGTCGGACGTGCGGCAGGCGTCTTCGTCTCGCTGGCAACACAGAAGCCGTCATCTGACGTTGTTCCGACTGGGCTGAGAGACCTTATTACTCAGCGCATCGCGATGCGGTGCACAACAAGGGAGCAGGCGCAGACAGTGCTCGGTGGGGTGCCTCCCGAAGTGCTCGAGACAGTCACGTCGATCCCGCATGGTCAGAGCGGCGTCGGGGTCTTCACAACAGAGTCTGGAGACGTCGTGCGAGCCCGAGCTGCGTGGGTGCCGGATGAGAAGGTGCCGTCTGTTTCTGCGGCGCTTCAGCACCTCCGGGTGGATCTTCCGTGGCTCAGTGACGAGGCGAAGGAGAAGTAGAAGCAACTGTAGGGCTACACCTTGAAGCTGCAGGGTGAGGAGCAAGTAGAGCCCCATAGAGTGGTGTAACGCACAGAGGCCGGTCCCTCGCTCCCGGATGTGGGCGCGGCCACCGTGTGATCCTTCGAGTCAACCTTCCAAGAATCCTCGAATAGGAGTCATCACGATGAC
>NZ_FXZF01000110.1:0-1133 GCF_900169375.1 Brevibacterium sp. Mu109 | reverse complement strand
ACCTCGACGATGCGACCAAGCGCGACCTCGCCCGCGGCGCTCGGCTCATGGAGCTGCTCAAGCAGCCCCAGTACTCGCCGATGCCGTTCGAGAAGCAGACCGTGTCGATCTTCGCCGGCACCAACGGCTACCTCGACGATATCGCCGTCGACGACGTCCTGCGCTGGGAGGCCGAACTGCTCGACACCCTCGAACGCAAGACCGAGATCCTCACGGTCATCCGCGAGACCAAGAAGCTCGAGGTCGAGCAGGAGCAGATCGTTCGGCAGAAGCGTTGAGGCGCGTCTGTAACGGCGAAAGGAAGAACTGATGGGAGCCCAGCAGAGGGTCTTCAAACAGAAGATCCGCTCGACTCAGTCCTTGAGGAAGATCTTCAAGGCGATGGAACTCATCGCTGCTTCGCGGATTCAGAAGGCCATTGCCCGCTCGCAGGCCGCCAGCCCGTACGCGAACGCCCTCACCCGGGCCGTGTCGGCGGTGGCCAGCGAGTCGAACGTCGACCACGTGCTCACCACCGAGTCGGACAACGTCAAGCGAGCCGCAGTGCTCGTGATCGGTCCGGACCGCGGCTTCGCCGGTGCCTACTCGGCGAACCTGCTGCGTGAGGACGAGGAGCTCGTTCGGCTCCTGAAGGGCGAAGGCAAGCAGGTGGAGCTCTTTACGGTCGGAGGCAAGGCCAAGAACTACTACACCTTCCGCGATCGCAAGATCGAGAAGTCTTGGACAGGAATCTCCGAGAATCCGACGGCTGAGGTCGCCCGCGAGACCGGCGAAGCTCTGTTGGAGAACTTCGATCCGGAGTCCGAGGACTCGGGTGTCGATGAGATCTACATCGTGTTCACGAAGTTCGTCTCCAGCGTCACACACGATCCGGAATACCGGAGACTGCTGCCGCTGGAGGTCGTCGACGCCGATGAGGCGACGACAGGCGGACAGTCCGCAGGCTCGACCGATGCGTCCGCGTTCCCTCTCTATGAGTTCGAACCGAGTGCAGAGGCTGTCCTCGACGCACTGCTGCCGCGGTACATCGATTCGCGCATCCTGTCGGCCCTGCTGAGCGCTTCGGCCTCGGAGCAGGCATCACGTCAGGCAGCGATGAAGACGGCCACGGACAACGCGGATGATCTCATCAA
>NZ_FXZF01000055.1:0-7080 GCF_900169375.1 Brevibacterium sp. Mu109 | reverse complement strand
TGATCTCAGCGTCCACAGCCAGATCGATCTCGACCACGTCGCCGATCAGATGAACCGCCGACCACGTCGGCGTCTGGAATTCGCGACTCCCTACGAAGTACTCTCAGACCACCTGTTGCGATGACCCACTGAAACCGCCAGCCGATTTCGTCCGCATGTTGAGCTTTCGAACTCACCCCGGGCGCCGTCTGGCTCCCAGCAGGCTGCTTTCGATCGCCTCACACACCCATGAGGACGAGCAGCCCGGCGAGCGCCGCGCCCAGGACCGCCGGCACGGGGATCCCCAGCTGGGCCGAGCCGATGACGGGGTAGAGGAAGCGCGTGCGGATATGTCCGCGCCGCCCGGAGAACTGGGTGCCGACGTTCGCGGCGGACACCGTGTAGACGATCGAGACGGGCACCGCGACGGCGAAGGCTGACACGAGCGTGGTGGTCGCCGCGACGCCGTTCGCGATGACGGACTTGAGCGGATCGAGCTTCACCATCCGCACCGCGACAGTCCGGGCGACGCGCCAGCCGGAGGTGACGGTGCCGACCGCCAGTGCCGTCGCGACGAGGAGCCTCACGGGCCAGCCCACGGTGGTGTCCTCCCCCGCCACGAAGTCGATCCCCTCGTAGGCGAGGACGGCCATCGCGAGCACTGCGGCGGACTTCTGGGCGTCCTGCACACCGTGCCCCAGCGACAGGAGCCCCGTCATCACCGCGTCCGCGGCGCGCGCAGTGCGGAACAGCGGCTTGGGCGCAGAGGTGGCGGCCAGCCTGGTGACGACGGCTGTGACCAGAGCGGACAGGCCGAGGACGACCAGCGGGGCGATCAGCAGCGGCAGGATGAGCCGCATCAGCATGCCCTCGAAGTCAGCGACCGCCCCGTAGACCAGCCCGGCGCCCAGCACTCCCCCGACGAGGCTGTAGGACGACGACACCGGCACTGCCAGCATGTACGTCACGATCCCCCAGGCCGTCGCCGCGATCATCCCCGCGACGATGACGGAGAGGATGCCGTGCGGGTCATGCGGCAGAGACACCGTGTTCTCCGCGATCACCAGTGCGACCCCCTGGCCCAGGAGCGCACCGATGAAGTTGAACGTCCCCGACAGCCACAGTGCGACGCGCGGGTTCAGCGCTCGGTTCGCGACGGCGTTGCCGACCGTGACGCCGGCATCATGGAAGCCGTTGACGAAGGCGAAGGCGGTGACGGAGAGGACCGCGACGACGAAGAGCAGCTCCACGTTCCCCGCTCAGGATTCGCGGACGGCGACTTCGGCGACGACTGTGCCGATGGATGTGAAGGAGCGGGCGGCCTCGTAGAACGTCTGCCCCAGCAGGGTCGCGGCGGCCAGATACGCGAGGCCCCTCCGCGCGGCGGGCACCGCGTCGGACACCTGGAGGTGCAGCGCCTCCGCCCGGTAGAAGAGCCGTGACATCGATTCCACGTACTGCCACTGATCCGGTTTGCCCGGCAGCCGCTTGAGCATGCTGTGCGTCTGGTCCGTCGCGTTCGACAGCACGGCGAGCATCTCGAGGACACCCACGGGGAGCTGTTCGAAGGCGGAGGACGACAGCGCGAATCCCACGGATTCCAGCCTGTGGGTGGTCTGGCACAGTGCGTTGGTGAGTCGATAGAGCGCGTCGCGGTCGATCGGCGTGGCGTAGTTCTCCCGCAGTGCCCGCAGCACCGCTGATTCCGCGGCATCCGCCTCGTCGGAGACGGCTGCGAGGCGACCCGCCGCTTCGCGGCGCTCCTCGACGGGGATGCCGGACAGCTCCGCGAGGATCAGACTGCTCTGCCGCAGGCTCGAGGAGAGGCCTGTGAGGTGCGTGAAGTACTCCGCCTCGTGAGACAAACGGCGAAGGCGCACAGGAACACCATCCTCACTGCTTCAGAAGAGTAGGCGGGTGCCGGACTGAGAGCGCCTCTCGGCGATAGGCCGCTCGAAGCGGCGTGTGTTGGAGCCCGGGGCTTCAGCAGCCCGACACCCGGTGTGGCCCGAGGGCCACGGCACCAGTCTAACGACTCACACCCCAGGCAGCACCCCACTCATCACCCGGCGGGCTCACGCCAGTTCGTTCGCGCGATGCGAACGCGCAGATGAGGCGAGGTCGGTCGCCAGCTGCTCGAACGCGCGGGAATCGTCGCGCCGGCCCAGTTCCCAGCGGCCGGCGGCGGCGACCTCGGCGAAGGCGGCCGCCCGCAGCAGGGCCATGGTGAAGTCACCCCGGAAGGCGCCGGCGAGGATCTCGTCCGCGGCGCGCGCGACCTCGTCGGGGCCGGGAGGATCCTCGATCCCCGCCACCAGCTCCGCCAGATACGCGTCGACGCGGATGCGACCGCCCAGACCGTCGGCGCGGGACACGTTGCGGCCCGTCGTGTACTCCTCCGCCGCGCGTCGGGGGCTGCGCACGATCCATTCGCGCAGGGCGTAGAGCCGCCAGAGGACGCCGGGCAGCGAGACGGCCGGCGCTGTGGCCCAGATCTCCGCGATCGCCTCGAGGCCGATCTCATCGGACAGGTGGACGAAGCGGGCGGTCGCCTCGTCGTCACGCGCAGCGCGGTCCGCGTCATCGGCGGCTGCGGGCGCGCCGTCGGTGTTCCCGTAGACCAGCAGCGAGGCCGCGGCGTGCGCGAGTTCGGCCAGCTGGGCGGGGTCCGGGTGGGTGGCGTAGCCCTCGAGATCCGCTTTCGGGAGGGGCTTGTGGTGTCTGCGCATCATGCTCCAGGCTACTCTCCGACTCTGGAGACTCACAGGAATCGGGAAGCACTCAGGCGACGTTTGTACTGTCGTGGGTGGAGTCCCCTCCGCAGCGATCCTGCGGCTGGCCCGGGCACCCCACGAGACGACGCCCCCACACGGCGTGGGCTCCGGCAAGGACCTGAGGAGGACCTATGACGACGAACTCCACTGCGACGAAGGGACTGGGCGCGGCCACGAAGCTCGCGTTCGACAAGAACGGCGAGCTCCGCCCGCAGGCGAAGGGCCTGTTCGAGAAGGCACTGTCCGTCCAGCGGCCGGTCGTGCTCGCCTACATCCGCAGCGTGCGCCGGCGCCATCCGCACGCCTCGCCGGCGGAGATCGCGGAGATCCTCCGCAAGCACTACGTGACCCTGGCGATGGGCGGCGGCGCGGCAGTGGGCGCGACCGCCGTCGTCCCCGGCATCGGCACCGGTGCGGCGCTCGGGCTGGCTGCCGTCGAGACGGGCGGCTTCCTCGAGCTGTCAGCCCTGTACTCGCAGTCGCTCGCAGAGCTGCACGGCATGCAGGTGCGCGAGCCCAAGCGCGCGAACGCGCTCGTCATGGGGCTCATGCTGGGCGGATCCGGCAAGGACCTCGTCCGCCAGTTCTCCGACCAGGTCGACGGCGGCGCGCCCGTCCATTCGAACTTCGGCGCGCTCGTGACGAAGCAGATCCCCTCCGTCGTCATGGACTCGGTGGTGAAGAAGCTGCGGAAGAAGCTCATCCGCACCTACGCCGCACGCACCGGCGGATCGGTCATCGGGCGCGCGCTGCCGTTCGGCGTGGGCGCCGTCGTCGGCGGCACCGCCAACCGCATCATGGCGGGCACCGTCGTGAAGAACGCGCAGAACGCCTTCGGCGACATGCCGAACCACTTCTCCCCTGACCTCGACCCCGCGTCCAGCTCGCCGCTGCGCGATGCGGACATCACCGCAGGCCTGCGCCATCTCATGGCGGCCGCGTCGCGGCGTAGGGGGAAGAAGGACATCGAGGGTGAGACGGTCGACCAGCTGGGACTGCCCGGCATCGACGAGGCGACGGGCGAGAACGGCGACGCGCCCGAGGCCCCCCGCACCTGGCGGCCGGACCCTCGCCTCTGAGGGACCGGGGCTCCCGGAGCACGCTGCGGCCCCCCCCCCCCCCTCCCGCCGCCCCGCCGGCGTGGGTGCGGTGCGGCGGGCCGCAGTCGCATCACAGCAGCTGGCGCAGGTTCGCCTTCGCCAGGTCGATCAGCTCATCGCCGCGACCGGACAGGACGGTGCGGACGGCGAAGAGCGCGAAGCCTGCCGCCTGCTCCGCCTTGATGGAGGGCGGCATGGAGAGCTCCTGCCGCTCCACCACTACGTCCAGCAGTGCAGGACCGTCGTGTGCGAGGAATTCCCTCACCGCCTCTTCGAGCTCCTTGGGCTTCTCGACGCGGAATCCCTTGATCCCGACCGCATCCGCGATCGCCGCGAAGTCCGTGCGGCCCAGGTCCGTCGCGTGCGTGACGAACCCGGCGGCCTTCATCTCCAGTTCCACGAAGTTGAGGGAGTCGTTGTTGTAGACGACGGTCTTGACCGGCAGGTCGTGCTGGTTGACGGTGAGCAGCTCCCCCAGGAGCATCGACAGTCCGCCATCGCCGGCCATCGCGACCACCTGGCGATCCGGGTGGCTGGCCTGCGCACCGATCGCCTGGGACAGGGCGTTCGCCATGGAGCCGTGGGTGAAGGACCCGATCAGCCTGCGCTTCCCGTTCATCGTGAGGTGGCGGGCCGCCCACATCACGGGGGAGCCGACGTCCGGCAGGAAGACCGCATCGTCCGTCGCCCCCTCGTCGAGCAGCCGGGTGAGGTACTGCGGGTGGATCCGCCGGCGGGCCGGGGTCGCGAGTTCGTCGAGCTCCTTCCGGGTCCTGCCGTAGTGCTTCACCATCCGGGAGAGGTGCTTCGAGTCCTTCTTCTGTGTGAGCATCGGCAGGAGCACGTCGACGGTCGAGCGCACATCGCCGACCAGGGGGTGGTCGACCCGGGTGCGGCGCCCGATCTGGCCGCCGCGGATGTCGACCTGGATGACGGTCGCATCCCGCGGGAGGAACTGCGGGTAGGGGAAGTCCGTGCCGAGCATCACGAGCGTCTCCGCCTGCATCATCGCGTGGTAGCCGGACGCGAAGCCCAGCAGCCCCGACATCCCCACGTCATAGGGGTTGTCGTGCTCGATGAACTCCTTGCCGCGCAGCGCGTGGACGATGGGCGCCTGCAGCCTCTCCGCCAGCTCGATCACCTGTTCGCGCGCGTCTGCGACGCCCGCGCCTGCGAGGATCGTCACCTTCGTGCAGTCGTTGAGCGCCTGCGCGGCGCCCGCCAGCCCCGGCCCGGCTGGGACGGTGGCGGAGTCGGCGGGGAGGACGGCCTCGGCGGCGGTGTCGATCCGCGTGAGCAGCACATCACCGGGGATGACGAGCACTGCGGGACCGCGCTGGGACAGTGCCTCGCGCATCGCGATGCGCAGCAGCCGCGGCAGCTGCTCCGCACTGCTGACGTGCTCGATGTAGACGCTGGACTCGCGGAAGAGCTCCTGCGGATGGGTCTCCTGGAAGTAGCCCGTGCCGATCTCCTCGCTGGGGATCTGGGCGGCGATCGCCAGCACCGGGACGCGGGAGCGCATCGCGTCGTACAGCCCGTTCACGAGGTGCGTGTTGCCCGGTCCGCAGGAGCCCGCGCAGGCGGCGAGGGAACCGGTGAGCCCGGCCTCGGCGGAGGCGGCGAACGCGGCGGCCTCCTCGTGCCGGGTGCTGAACCAGCTGATGCCCTCCGTGTCCCGCAGTGCATCGGTGAAGCCGTTGAGGGAATCGCCCGCGATCCCGTAGACGCGGCTCACGCCGCTCGCTGCCAGTGTGTCGACGATGTGCTGTGCTGCGGTGGGCATGACGTTCTCCTGACGGATCTGCGGCGTGGTTCCGTCTACGAGACTAGCCCGGCGCGCCGCTGAAGTGCAGGGGCGGCCGTGGGCGATGTGCGGCAGGTCAGGGCAGGAGCGCATCGGCAGATCACTGCGCGGTGTGAATCGTCTTCGGAGTGTGCCGCGGCACTTTCGCGGACGGCTTCGAGCGAGCACGCTGGAGACATGACTGGAGCAACGGAACCTCGCGACCCCTCGGACATCGGCAGCGCTGGACAGGGCGGCGGCGCCGGACAGGCATCGGGCACGCCGACCGTCTGGGCGACTCTGCAGGCGCAGGACGCGAACGCACTGATCATCTACCTGACGGAGACGTTCGGCTTCCGGCTCACGGCACGGTATGACGACGGCGACATGGTCGCCCACGCAGAGCTGCTGTGGCCCGAGGGCGCGGGCGGCCTGATGCTCGGGTCGTACCGGGAGGGCCGCGAGTGGTCGCGCAGGCCCGGCACCGCGGGCACGTACATCGTCGTGCGGGATGTCGATGCGCTGCACGAGCGGGCACGGCGGTCGGGGGCGGAGATCATCGCTGCGCTCGTCGACACCGACTACGGCAGTCGCGAGTTCACGGTGAAGGACCCGGAGGGCAACCTCTGGTCCTTCGGCACCTATCCGGGCACGCCGATGCCCTGAGGGGTGTGCGATGCGTGGGCCGCGCCACGCGTGGGCCGCGCCACGCGTGGGCCGCGCCACGCGTGGGCCGCGCCACGCGTGGGCCGCGCCACGCGTGGGCCGCGCCACGCGTGGGCCGCGCAGCTGCGCATCGCGCGGCCCACGCACAGCCCACCCCGCCGCGAGTGAGTACAACCTGGCCCAGATTCGGCGCTCGAGGGGCCGGTTTGCACTCACTCGCGATGCGGCGGCGGCCCCACGAGGGCTCGCCACACGTGTGTGCGGATGGCTGCGCAGCTGCTGGATGCGCAGCCGCGCTGGGACGGTAGACTCTGCGTGGGCCTATAGCTCAGTTGGCAGAGCAACGGACTTTTAATCCGTGGGTCGTGGGTTCGATCCCCACTGGGCCCACCAACGGCAATTCAGGTATATCGCCTGGTCAGACGAGTGCTTGACGGTCCACCACAGTTCGGTGGTTCTTCTCCTGCTGATGACGACCTCAATACCTGGTCGGCACGTGGTCGGCACTTCAATCAACGATCATGCGACTGGATACTTCGTGGCCTCCTTACGTGCATGAACATCCAACTTGAGCGCGATTTGTTCCAGGTCATTCGGCAGTAGTCCCGCATAGTGTCGGAGCGTCGTCGAAGCATCTTCGTGTCCAAGAGTAGAGCCCCATAGAGTGGTGTAACGCACAGAGGCCGGTCCCTCGCTCCCGGATGTGGGCGCGGCCACCGTGTGATCCTTCGAGTCAACCTTCCAAGAATCCTCGAATAGGAGTCATCACGATGAC
>NZ_FXZF01000078.1:0-2494 GCF_900169375.1 Brevibacterium sp. Mu109 | reverse complement strand
TGCATGGCAGGGCCTTGGGTGTGAGGGATCTTGGAGAATTTCCATCATCACCCAAGGCCCGCCTCTCATTCATCACCGACACACTGGGTGCAGAGACCCTGCTACGCACTCTGAAACCGGAAGAGCCGGATATCCGGGCCGTCGCTACTATGGCGGATGTGCCCATATCGATGAGATTGAACGTCTCGCGATTGATCGGGCTCGGAAGCTGTTCTCGGCCGACCACGCAAATGTGCAGCCGCACTCTGGAGCTCAGGCGAACGCCGCTGCGTTCGGCGCCCTGATGAAACCTGGTGACACGGTGATGGGTTTGGCCCTTTCCCACGGCGGGCACCTCTCACACGGCACGACAATGAATGCTTCAGGAACCTTCTACAAAGCTGTCCGATATCACCTGGATTCCGATACCGGGCTGGTGAACTTGGAGACCGTGGCCCGTCTCGCGCGCCAGCATCGACCGCGAGTCATCGTTGCAGGGTGGACAGCCTATCCGAGGACGGTTGACTGGGCCGGGTTCCGACATACCGCCGACGAGGTCGGCGCCTTTCTCGTCGCGGATATGGCACACCTTGCTGGCCTGATCGCAGCCGGTGTGTACCCCTCGCCGGTGCCGTATGCCGATGTCGTCACCAGCACGACCCACAAGACTCTCGGAGGTGCGCGCGGTGGGCTGGTCCTCTGCCGGGGCTCACTGGCCGACCGAATCGACGCGGCTGTTTTCCCCGGGCACCAAGGCGGAGCGCTCAATCAGAGCATCGCCGCCAAGGCTGCCACCTTCCATCTCGCCGGCCGACCTGGGTTTGTCGAGCGCCAACGGCGAACACTTCAAGGCGCGAAGATCATCGCCGAGCGGCTCTGTCAGCCCGACATCAGATCATCGGGGATCCAGGTGGTGACCGGTGGCACTGACTGTCATCTCGTGTTGCTTGATTTGTCCGAAGCAATAGAACAAGGCCAGTTCACCGACGGTGCAGACGCAGAACAGTATCTGGAGAGTATTGGCGTGACAGTCAATCGCAATACGGTTCCGAACGAGACGCGCACATCCCGTCGACCTTCTGGGCTTCGGCTGGCCACTTCGGCCCTTGCGACTCGCGGTTTCGACGACTCCGCCTTCGCCGAGGTCGCCGAGATCCTGGCCGACGCCCTAACCCGAGCGGAGAACGGTCCCAGCCTCGCGAGCCGCGTCTCCGCACTGGCCAACCGGTATCCGCTCTATGCCACAACCAGCCTGCCCTGAGCACCCATACACTTCAAGGAGATCCATGTCGTCCAACGTTGATCGAGCTGTCCCGTTAGGGTCATCGTCTGAGGCCGACGCGCGTCCGTCGGACATCATCGCGGACTTGATTGCCGCGCGGCTCGGCTGCGATGTCAGAGCTCTCAGCGACGATGCCGAGCCGTTGAAGCTCGGCCTCGACTCGCTCGGGATGATGTCCGTCATCAACCAGGCACGCCGACTGGGAGTATCGGCCACCTTTGAGCAGCTCGCGGAGCGCCCGACTTTCGGCGCCTGGCGGCAGTTGCTCGATGCCCCGCGCGCCGAGCCCGAGGCTGTGGACCCGGCACCACCGGTGAGTCCTGGCGAGCCGTTCGACCTGGCGCTCATGCAGCATGCATATTGGGCCGGACGAGACGCGGACATGGAGTTCGGAGGTGTGGCAACGCATCTGTACAACGAGTTCGATGGCCCCTGCATCGATACGGACCGACTCGACAGAGCCGTGCGGCTGCTCTTAGAACGCCATGGGATGCTCCGAGTCGCGATCGGCGACGACGGGCGGCAGCGTATTCTCCCGCAGCCGGCGTGGCCGGGCCTCACCATTCATGATCTGCGTGACCTCGATGACGCGGAGCAGGCTGCCGCGTTGGAACGTGTTCGTCACGAGGCCTCACATCGACAACTCGATATCGCGTCCGGACAAGTATTCGATGTCGCGGTGTCGCTGGTGAGTGAGAGCAGAACGCGATTGCACGTCAATCTCGACATGATTGCCGCCGATGCAGCCAGCTTCAGGGTCCTCATGGCCGATCTCGCTACCTACTATCACGACCCGGACTCCGTACTGCCGAGCCTGACGTACAGCTTCCCTCAGTATCTTGCCGACCGCCGTCAGGCGGAACAGTCCGAGACTCACACGCGGGAGTATGCCGAGGCTCGCGACTGGTGGCAGGCACGGTTGCCCACACTGCCTGGTGCTCCTGACCTGCCGCGTCTGAGGCAGACACCCGGGCGGACGCCGACGCGCGTGCAGCGGCTGCACCACTGGTTGAACCCGGTTGAACGCGAACGGTTGGAACATATCGCGCGAAAGCATGGCGTGACGCCGGCAATGGCATTGGCGACCGCCTTTGTCGAGGCCATTGGCGGCTCTTCGCGGTTCGTGGTGAATGACCCTGCTGTGGCGGGTATTCACGCTACGGTTCTCGCGGCGCTGGTGAGCAGGATACGCGTCCGGTAGTTCTCCGCGTTGCGGAATCCGCGGCCGGTGCG
>NZ_FXZF01000068.1:0-3648 GCF_900169375.1 Brevibacterium sp. Mu109 | reverse complement strand
CAGTGACGGGCGACACGGACGTGCCGCCCCACCGCTCAGAAGACCACCGAAATCACGGCAGTACCACCTATCCAGAAAACTGATACCAGGTACGTGGACTATCGGGACCAAGTAGCGCTACGCGCCATCTGCCACGGACTGCGCACGATCTTCGAGCACATCGGTGCCGCACCCCGGCACCTGGTCTTCGATAACGCCACCGGCGTGGGCAGGCGGGTGGGGAAGAAGGTCGTGGAGTCACAGCTGTTCGCCGCGTTCAAGCTGCACTACCGAGCCCAGGCCCGCTACTGCAATCCGTACTCGGGGCATGAGAAAGGCAATGTGGAGAACGCGGTCGGGTTCCTGCGTCGGAATCTCATGGTCCCCGAACCCGAGGCCGCGGCCCTGGCAGGGCTGAACGAGGTGCTGCTGGCCCGTTGCGATGAACTGGCCACCGGTCGGCATTGGCGCAAGGACACCGCCATCGGCGAGCTGTTCAGCCAGGACATCGCCGCGTGCCTGGATCTGCCGGGCGTCGGGTTCGACGCGGTGCGCTACGAGCCGCGCAAGGCCGACAAGACCGGCAACGTCCTCATCGAGGCCAACACCTACGCCGCCGGGCCGTCGTTCGGCTCCCGGAGGGTGACAGTCGGGCTGCGCCACGAGACGGTGGAGATCCTGAATGAGAACGCCGAGCCGGTCGTGATCTTCGAGCGGGTCTTCGGTCGCAGCACCGTCACCGCGATCAACCCGGCACGGATCGTGCCGCTGCTGGCGGCCAAGCCCGGCTCCTGGTCCCACTCACCGCTGCGGCCCCTGGTGACGGACCCGCTGCGAGAATGGCTCGACACTGCTGATGGGCCCCACTGTCAAGGGCCATGAGTTTCTGCCCGTAGGCGGCCAGGACTTCGGCCCGCTGGTGGCCACAGGAACTGCCCACTGGTGGCCAGCTGGTTTGCCCGCGTGGGCTGGGGTGGTGCTGGCCACCACGGGGAGTTAGTCCAGTGGCGTGACTCCTCTCCCGGCTAGGGCCTGGGTCATTCGTACGGAGTCTCCGCTGGTCTGGCAGACGTGGGCGTGATGCAGCAAGCGGTCCACGGTGGCGGTGGCCAGGGTCTTGGGCATCAGCTCGTCGAACCCTGCCGGGTGAAGATTCGAGCTGATGGCCACGGAGCGTTTCTCGTAGGCGGCGTCCACGAGGCGGTAGAGGCCCTCGGCGGCGTCGTCGGCGACCGGGAGCAGTCCGATGTCATCGACGACGATCAGGTCGGCGCGCAGGATCCGGGTGACGGCTTTGGTGATGGTGTCATCGGGCCGGTGGGCCCGGATCATGGCGCCGAGGTCCTCCAAGGTGAACCAGGCCACCCGTTTGCCCTCCTCGATGGCCTGCTGGCCCAGGGCCTCGAGGAAGAAGGTCTTGCCGGTCCCGGAGGGCCCGCAGACCACGAGATTCTCCTTGCGATGCACCCATTCCAGGGTGCGCAGGGACTGCTGCGTCGGGGTCGCGATCGAGGAGGCGTCCTGGTCCCAGGCGGCGAAGGTCTTGCCGGTGGGGAACCCGGCGGCCTTGCGCCGGGCGGCGAGCATGGATCGGGCCCGCCCGGTGGTCTCCTCGACCAGCAGGGCCTTGATGATCTCGGCCGGTTCCCAGCGTTGGGCCCGGGCTGTGGCCAGGACCTCGGCGGCGATCCCCCGGGCGTGGGGCATCTTCAGCTGCCGCATCAGCGCCTCGAGCTCGGGCGGCAGCCCCGGTGCGGTGGTGTTCGGGGTGTGGATGCTCATCGGGTCTCCTCCTGGGCGGTAGTCGGCTCCGCGGCCGGCCCGCCGTTGGTGGTGCCGAGGCCGGCCCAGCCGGCGGTGCCCTGCGTCAACGACCGTTCCTCCGTCGCGGTGTGGACCCCGGTCCGGTGGCCGGCGGCGGCGAGCAGGGAGGCGAGGTCTCCGTGGGCGAAGCGCTGGTGCACCGCGGCGACCCCGAGGGCGCGGTCCACCTGGCCGGTGCCGGCGAGCTTAGCCAGGGTGACGGCCTCGGCCATCTTCTGATGGATGCGGCTGGTGCCGGCCGCGGCGGCCTCGGCCAGCCAGGTCTTCGCTCCGGCTCCGATGGCCAGGAACTCCGCTTCCGCCACCGAGCGGGGCACCGGGGTGTAATCACCGGGGACCTTGCCAGGGTCGTGGCCGGGGAAGTGGGCATCGTCGATGGCCGGGGACCCGGGGCGGGCCACCTTGTGGCGAGCGACCTCCACCGGCCCGTCGGGGCCAGGGTGCATGATCACCACCATCGAGTCCGGGCCGGTGCCGTGGTGGCGGACGAAGACCTCGGCCCCGAGCAGGTGCGCGGGCACGGAGTACTGGGCGTTCTCGAAGGAGACCATGGGCGTGTTCTCCGGGACCTTGCGGCTGGTCCCGTAGGCCACGGTGTGGGCCGCCTCCGGGATCCGGTGCAGTGCGCTGGTCTCCTCGGCGAGCATGTGGTCCGGGCGGCGACGCGTCGTGCGGTGCTCCCGGGCATTGACCATGGCCATGAACGCCGTGCAGGCGGCCTCGAGCTCGGCGAACGAGGCGTACTCGGGCAACAGGTTGGTGTCCTTCGGCACCAGGTCGGCCTTGGCCAGCTTGACCGCGTTCTCCACCCCGCCCTTGGCGGCCGGGTCCGCCGGCCGACAGGTCAGCACCTCCACCGAGTAGTGCCTCGCGAAGGCCAGGGTGGCCTGGTTGCGCACTGGCACCCCGGCCACATGGGAGACCGTCACGGTCTTCTCGTTATCGGTGAGCACGTAGGTGGGTGCACCGCCGATGATCCGGAAGCACCGGTCCAGGGCGGCGAACACGCTCGGGGCCGTCCTATCGCGCAGGGGGACCACGATCCGGAAGCGGGACCAGGCCAGCCAGGCAACGAACAAGATCCTCTTGGCTCCGTCGATCACCGGCCCGTCGCCGAAGTCATACTGAAGCCAGACGCCAGGCTCGGTGATCCAGGGCCGGTGCACCCGGCGCTTGCCGGCCCGCCAGGCGGCCTTCACCTCGGCCACCGCCCTCCGGGTCGAGCGCTGAGAGGCGGTGTAGCCCATGGCGGTGAGCTTGTCATGCACGACATCGGCACGGACCCTGCCCCCGGAGGACTCGACCCATTCCTCGATCTTGGGCAGGAACGCGTCGGTGACCTTCGCCCGCTCCGGGCCGGCACCAGGGACTTGGCCAGCATCACGGGCCCGCACCAACCGATCCACGGTGTGGTGGGAGCATCCGGCCAACTCGGCGGCGCCCCGCAGTGACTTCGTCAGGTCATAGGCACTGAGTATTTTCATGGTTTCTACGGCATCCTTCATTCAGGGCCTCTTCCTCGCTGGATTCGATTCGACACCGATATCCAACCCGGGGAAGAGGCCCGCGCCGACTCACGACGCGGCCGGCAACGAACAACGCGGGCAATCCAGATGGCCCTCACCGGGCAGTTCCGGTGGCCATCACCAGGCAGTTCTCTTGGCCGTCAGCGGGTCATTCCTTGGCCACCTACGGGCAGTTTTTCATGGCCGCTTACACCCCACCGCCGCCGAGTCTTCACCGCCGTGGCTGCCACGACCGACTCGGCCGGTTTCGAAGCCGCTGTGGCCGCCGCTGATGCGCTGGTCCGCTCGGGGGACGATCCCGCCAGCGCCGGGCTGGGCA
>NZ_FXZF01000054.1:0-7295 GCF_900169375.1 Brevibacterium sp. Mu109 | reverse complement strand
GGACGCCTCGAGCATCTGCGAGGTATCGGCCTGGGTTTCAGGAACTTCGGGCACTACGTACTACGCTGCCTGCTCCACTCCGGACAGCTATCGAACCGAGTCAACGCACTCTGAAACCGGAAGAGCCAGATTAGTTGAGCGGATATAAGTCCTTGCGATTCACGGTGAGCACCATGACGAGGGTGCAAATAGACTCAGGAGTGGTCGTTCCCGAGCGTTCACCTGGGTATATGATCGCTCCCATCTGTCGTCGGAGAGGCCGCGGCACGAAACCTCGAGGGGCTGATCCGTGCAGGTCTTCCGCCGTGTGATCCTTCCGATCCTCTATCTCGTCGTCCTCGCGGTCATCGCCGCCTCCCTCGCGTGGCTCGCCTTCGCACCGTCCGGTGATTCCCGGGCGGACGACGAATTCCCGACCGGCGAACTCGTCGGCTCAGAGGTTTTCGTCGAACGGGACACGATCGAAGCGCACGTGACCGTGGACGGGAGCATCACGATCGCGGAGCCCGTGCCGGCGAAGCCCGCCCGGGACGGCACGATCAACCACATCTGGGTGAAGCCCGGCATGGAGGCGGAGGAAGGGGACGACCTCTTCCAGATCGTCGTCGAAGAGGTCGAGGAGCCCGCCGCCGGTCCGGACGGATCCGATGCGGAGGAATCCGACGCCGAGGCCCCGGCCGCCCCCGCGCCCCGGCGCACCTATCACACGATCACCGCCCCGGTCGCCGGCACCGTGGGTGCCTTCGACCTGCGGGTGGGCGACGACGTCGCGAAGGGCAGCGGCGATCTGACGGTCACGTCCCGCGACTACAGTGCGGTGGCCGACATCGATCCGGTCGAGCTCTACCGGATGGGCGACCTCCCGGACACGGCGGAGGTGACGATCGACCGCGGCCCGGCCCCGTTCGACTGCAGGGAGCTGCGGCTGCTGGAAGCGGGAGTCCCTCCGGTCTCGGGCGCGGGCGGCACCGGCGACGACAGTGCGGGCCCCGACGAGTCCGGCTTGGACGAGTCCGGGATGGCCGACGACGGTTCCGCAGGCTCCGGCGGCTCCACGCAGCTGCGCTGCGCGATCCCCGATGACGTGGAGGTCTACAACGGGCTCACGATGACGCTGACCGTCGACATCGGGTCCGCGGACGACGTCCTCACGGTCCCCGTCACCGCCGTGCGCGGGATGGGTGAGGAGGCCACGGTGTGGGTGCTCGACGACGTGGGCGAGCCCGCGGAGCGGGCGGTGGTCATCGGAATGTCCGACGGCACGCTCGCAGAGGTGAAGGAGGGCCTCGAGGAGGGCGAACCGCTGCTGGAGTTCGTGCCGGGTACGGAGCCTGACCTCGAGGAGGACGAGTTCGGGGAGATGGTCTGGTGACCCCGCCTCTCCTCCACCTCGAGGCGGTGGCGCGGGCAGTGCGCCTGCCGGACGGCCAGACGCTGGAGATCCTCCGCGGCATCGACCTCACGGTGTACGAGGGCGCCCACGTGGGAATCGTGGGGCGGTCCGGCACCGGCAAGTCGACGCTGCTGAACATCCTCGGGCTGCTCGACCGTCCGACGGCCGGGCACATGCTGTGGGACGGCGCCCCGACGGACCGCATGTCCTCGCGCACGGCCTCGACGACACGCGGTGCGCAGATCGGCTTCGTCTTCCAGCAGTTCAACCTGCTGCCCGGTCGGACCGCGCTGGAGAACGTCGCCCACCCGCTCCTGTACGGGACCGCCACTGACGTGCGCACACGGAAGAAGCGGGCGCGGGAAGTGCTCGAACAGCTGGGACTCGGGCACCGCGCGGACCATGTGCCGAACCGCCTGTCCGGCGGTGAGCAGCAGCGGGTCGCGATCGCCCGCGCACTCGTGAGGCGGCCCCGTCTGCTCCTGGCCGACGAGCCCACGGGTGCGCTGGACGTGGACACGGGGAGGCTCGTCATGGACCTCCTCACCGAAGCCGCGCATGCGTCAACCGCCGCGCTCATCACGATCACGCACGATCCCGCGATCGCAGCGCGTGCGGACCGGCGGTTCACTCTGGAAGGCGGGGTGCTCACGTGATCGGCGCGCTCCACGGGTCTCTGGTCGAGGCATGGCAGGAGCTGCGGATCCACAAGCTGCGGGTCCTGCTGTCGCTCGTCGGCGTCGCGATCGCCGTCTGCTCCCTCACACTGGTCGTCGCGATGTCGACGATGGCGGAGGACGCGATGCGCCTCAGCTACGAGCAGATGAGCGGGCGCGAGGCGACCGTGACGCTCGAGACCGACGTCGAGCGTCTGCACGCGGACGAGCTCGCGATGGCCGCGGCGGTCGACCCGATCCTGGCGGAATTCGGCGTCGAGCACTCGACCCGGGTGGCGGAGTCGGACACCGAAGTCGTGACGGAGGGTGGTTCCGAACCCGCCTCCGTGACACTCCTGGACACCGACTACGGGACGATCTTCAGCACGTCGCTGACCGCCGGCCGCTGGTTCTCCACGGGCGATGAGTCGAACCTGTCGCCGTCGGCCGTGGTGAACGAGAACGTGATGGAGGCGGCGGCAGCAGACGCCTCGGACCTTCCGGTGACGATCGAACTGCAGGCGGATCGGAGCGCGCCGCCGATGACCGTGACCGTTATCGGAGTGATCCAGGGCAACGAGTACGACTGGTCGCAGGTGTTCATGCTCGCGTCGTCGGCGACCGCGTCGGTCCCACTCTCGAGTCCGCCCCAGTTCGTGTGGAACGCGTGGGTGCCGGAGGAGATCGCCGATGATCTCGCGGCACAGATGTCGTCGCGTCTCGCGCAGACGACGGGGGAGACGTGGACCGGTTATCGGACGGACCAGTTCCTCTACGTGGCAGAGACCCTGACGGTGCTCAGCGCGATCCTCCTGTCCATCGCGGGCCTCATCCTCTTCCTCGGCGTCCTGGGACTGGTGAACATCGCGCTGGTGACGGTGAACCAGCGGGTGCGGGAGATCGGGATCCGCCGCAGCTTCGGTGCCACGGGGTCGCGGGTGTTCTTCTCCGTCATGATGGAGTCCGTCGTCGCGACGTCCATCGCTGGGGTGTTCGGGGTGGCGGTGTCCGTGCTCATCCTGCGCTCACCGGCACTCATGGAGTTCCTCACGGAGGGCATGGCCGCTGAACCGCATTTCCCCGCGTCGGCCGCGTTCGTGGGCTTCGCGGTGTCCGTGGGTGCCGGAGCGATCGCGGGGCTGGTACCCGCGATTGTCGCGACCCGCGCCCACATCGTCGACGCGATCCGGGCCTGAGCCCCGCGCGCGTGTTATAGACGCGCTACTGAAAATATGGCTCCGGCACGTGGAAAACTGTCTACCGCAAGACCGGGAAGCGCAAGTACTGTCTCGGGCGCGGGGCATGCAAGTCAAGAAGAACGGAAAACGTTGATGTCCATCTCAAGCAAACGGTACGCTTACGGGTTTGCTCTGGCGCTGGCGGCCGGGGCTCTTGCGGGGGTTGCTGTCGTCGCCACAACTGCTATCGCAAACGTCAACGACCCTATTCCTGTCGACGGTGACGCGGTCGTGGGCGCAAGCGTCCTCGCTGGGGCGGTGGGCGCAGTTCTGGCGGTGCCAATGTATGGCATTATCACGCTGGTCGTCAGTCAGAGTGAGCGAAGGAACTGGCTGGGTTCCGCGACCTGGAAGGCTACTACGGTGGCCCTGTGCGCGGTTCTCGCTGTGGGCGGATGGGTTCTTCTCGCCACACTGGGCTTGCATCCGGGGGAATCTTCTCTTGCCCTGGGGGCCGGAGCAACTGGCCTGATGGGAGTGGTCCTCGGACTGACGTTGATCAAGGTGTTCTCCTAGCCCTGCCCGCCAAGCACGGCCGACGCAGTTGAACCCGAGGCGATTCACAGTTGGGGGTGGCGCAGAGGAAGATTGTTGGCCTGCGCTTGCAGAGTATGGATGATCGACTCTGACGATTCATTCGCTGCCATGGGTACCTCCTCGAAGTCCGGCGCTCTCAGCGTCTCATGCTGCCCAGACACGGCTGGGTGATCGCAGTGCCTGGATGGCGGCCTTGGCAGCGGCAACCTCGGCGCGGCCAGCGGGGGTCTCCCGCGAGGCCTTCGCACGTGCTGCGCTCTCGCGCTGCGCTACAGGATCCCACGTGGGCCGTGGCCGTGATGCTGAAGGGGCAGGGGCGGTCTCGCGCACGGCCAGGGCGACCGGGAGTGCTCGCCTCAGCCATCCAGCAGGATTCTTCACGTGGGTGAGTGCGTCTTGTCCCAGCGCGACATTGCGGGAGTCGAGCGCATCGACCAGCTGCCGAGGGGTCAAGACCAGCGCCTCGGGGGTCTCGTCGAGGACTCGTGCCAGCTCTGCGGGCCGGCTGCACTGGTGGAAGATGCCTTTCAGCTCTCGCATGAGACGACGAGCCAGGTGCAGTGCCCGCGAGCTCGCCGCTGGAAGCGCCTTCTTCTTCTGGGTCTTTGCTCGCCGCGAAGCGGCTCCCTCGTGCGCGCCCTGCGCGCGCGTTGGTGAGTAATTACCAAGGTGAGAGAGGTGGGGTCTGGGGAAGAATCGCCCGGAAATTCACGCTAAGGAGTCAGCGGCCTGTTGAATGGGTGACATGGCGGTCGATTTTCTAAGTGATGAGCAGGTCGCAGGGTTCAGCGGATTCCCCGACGAGGTACCAGCGGAGGACCTGGAACGTTTCTGTTGGTTGGACGATGCCGATTTGTCGGTGGTTGGTCGCCGCCGGGGAATGCACAATCGCCTGGGATTTGCTGTTCAACTGATCACGGTGCGGGTAGTCGGACGTTTTTTGACGGATCCATTGGCTGTTCCGTGGCCGGTGGTGGAATCCCTGGCCGGGCAGCTGGGCATTGCCGATGCTTCCGTGCTCAAGCTGTATGCGCAGCGGGGACAGACCGGGTACGAACACGCCGCGGAAATCTCCACCGAGTACGGGTATGCGGATTTCTCCGATCCGGCCAGGTACGAAGAGCTGAGGCTGTTTCTGGAGGCCCGGGCCTGGACTTCGTCGGAGGGACCGGTGCGTTTGTTTGAACGGGCGGCGCTCTGGCTGCGTGAGCGCAAGGTCCTTCTCCCCGGCGTCTCTACGTTGACACGACTGGTTTTAGAGGTCCGTGCCGGAGCAAATGACCGCCTCCATTCCATGCTGGTGGACGCGGCCGGCCCCGCATTGATTCTGGAATTGGAAGGTCTGCTTCGCGTTGGGGATGGGTCGCGGTTGACCGCGTGGGAACGGCTGCGGACCGGGCCTTCGAGGGTCTCGGTGCCGGAATTGTTGCGGCAGTTGGAGCGGCTGGGCCGCTTGCGGTCCCTGGGTGCCGGGTCCATTGATGTGGAGATGATCCCCGAGGGCCGGATGAACGCCCTGGCCCGCTACGGATTGGCGGGCAAGGCCTCATCGCTTCGAGGACTATCGGGACAGCGCCGGGGTGCGACACTGCTTTGTGCCGTGCGCGCATTGACGTCGGAGGTTGCCGATGATTTGTGTGATGCCCTGGACGCCATTGTCAACGAACGCGTTCTGCGCAAGGCAACCAGGGAATCCACTGCCGCCCGGTTGAAATCCCTGCCCCGTTTGTCCAAGGCCTCACTGCAATTGGCGAAGGCCGCGAAAACACTGGTCGAGGTGTTGGACAACACGGAATATTCCGGCGCAGAGGCCGCCTCGGTGCTGGCCGATCAGGTTTCCTTGTCCGAGCTACGCGCCGCGCTGCAGGTGGTGAACGAAGTGGTGAATCCCGAGGGTGCCGAGGCTGATACTGCGGGGCAGATGCTGCGCCGGTTCGCCACCGTGCGCTCGTTCCTGCCGGCGTTGGCCGCGGCGGCACCCTTCGGGGCCACCGCGGGCGGGACGCCAACGTTGGCGGCGCTGACGGCACTGCCGGAGGTTCTGGACGGCCGCAAGAAAGACCCTGCCGAGGTTGATCTGTCTGTCCTCTCTCCGACTTGGCAGCGTCTTGTCACGGCTTCGGAGGAAATCGACCGCAAGGCCTACACGGTGGCGGTGACGGTGGCCGTCCATAAGGCGCTGCGGCGCAGGGACATCTTCGTGGTTGGCGGGCGGCGCTGGGGAGACCCTCGGGCGCGGTTGCTCACCGATCCTGCGTGGCAGAAAACCAAGACTGAGACTTTGAGGGCTCTCCAGCTGCCAGAAGAGCCAACGGAGCATCTGGCTGGTGTGCGCCACCGCCTTGATGCCCGTTATCGTGCGGCGGCTGAGCAGTTGGCCGACAATCCAACGGTACGGATTGATGATGCCGGCAAAGTCCACCTCTCACCCCTGGAGGCCAAGACGGTCCCGGAGTCCCTGACGCAGTTGCGGGGGCTGGTCTCCGGGATGCTGCCGAGGGTGGACCTGCCCGATGTGCTGCTGGAAGTACATTCCTGGACGGGATTCCTCTCGGAATTCAGCCACGTCTCGGAGACCTCCGCGAGGATGGGCCAGCTTGATGTCTCCGTCGCAGCCATCCTGGTGGCCGAGGCCTGCAACGTCGGACTCACACCGGTGGTAAGGGATGGCCACCCCGCCCTGACACGTGGACGCCTGAGCCACGTCGACCAAAACTATGTGCGTGCCGATACGCTTCGCGCAGCTAACGCCCGCCTGATCAAGGCCCAGTCCGGTCTCGGACTCGCACGGCGCTGGGGCACCGGCTTGTTGGCGTCCGTCGATGGGATGCGGTTTGTGGTGCCGGTGGCTACCGTCAATGCCGGGGCAAATCCGCGCTACTTTGGCCAGGGCCGCGGCCTGACCTGGCTGAACTATCTCAACGACCAGGTCTCCGGGCTGGGTGCCGTTGTGGTTCCGGGAACGGTCCGCGATTCCCTGCATATTTTGGATGGGCTGCTCGATCTTGACGGTGGCCAACGCCCCGAGATGGTCGCCACTGACACGGCCTCCTACTCAGACCAGGTCTTCGGGCTTTTCACCCTGCTCGGATATCGGTTCTCGCCCCGTCTGGCCGGGTTGCCGGACCAACGGTTCTGGCGCATCGACGCCACTGCGGATTATGGGAAGCTGAACGCGGTAGCCGGTCGCAACCGCATCAACCTGGATCTCATCTCGTCGAACTGGCCGGACATGCTTCGCCTTGCTGGGTCCTTGACGTCCGGGACCGTGCGCGCCTCCGAAGTCCTGCGGGTCACCCAGGGAGGCGGGGCACCGACGCTGCTCGGGAAGGCGTTGGCGGAGTTGTGTTTCGTCAAGTTGATGTCGGCCGTTTCAGCGCTAAGAATCCAGCCAGGTGAGCGTGGTGTCCTGCCGTTTGAGCGTTTAGCTATTTCATGAGGGCGTTCTTGACTCTGTAGGAGTCGCCGCGG
>NZ_FXZF01000052.1:0-9063 GCF_900169375.1 Brevibacterium sp. Mu109 | reverse complement strand
GTGACCTGCTGGTGCCGCCAGCGATAGTAGGGCTGACGGGAGAGCTTCAAGACCCGCAGGGACACCGCGACGGGAATGTTGTCAGCGGCGAGCTCGCTCACGAGCGGGTACCACCTTTTCCCGGCAGGTTCGCCTGGGACAGGTAGGCGGCAGCACGACGCAGGACCTCGTTCTCCTGCTCCAGCAGCCGGTTCCGACGGCGTAGCTCGCGTAGTTCCGTTGAGTCCTCACGGGTCTTCCCGGGGCGATTGCCGTCGTCGATGTCTGCTTGGCGGATCCATTTGTGGAGCGTCATCTCGTGTACGCCGAAGTCCTTCGCGATCTGCGCGATGGTGACGCCGTCCTCGCGGGACCGGGCGACTCGCACGACGTCCTCGCGGAACTCCTGGGGGTAGGGAGCGGGCATGGTGCACATCCTTCCAGGCCGCCCAGTGGGCAAGCCAGATCAGATGTCACCTATCGATGCGGCAGTCCCCCGCCGCAGTTGCCCGCACCCTCACCTTCCGTGGCTAGGATTGTGGGAGGCCGCTTTAATCTACACAGCACACTGAGGCGGTCTGCACCGATTCCCCAGCACAAGGACTTCCACAATGAGTGCCACGACATCGCCCGAGCCGACAACCTTCGAGACCGTGAGCGTGGTGGGCCTCGGCTACATCGGCCTCCCAACAGCTGCGTTTATCGCGTCTAAGGGCGTTCGCGTCATCGGTGTCGATGTAAAGCAGAGCTTCGTCGACCAGATCAACCGTGGCGAGGTCCCGTTCTTCGAGCCAGACTTCGAGGCAACGTTGGCCGGTGTCGTGCACAAGGGCAATCTGTCGGCGCAGACCGAGACCCCGCACGCAGACGCCTACATCGTCGCCGTGCCCACCCCTTTCCAGGATGACCACTCCGTCGACACGAAGTACATCAAGGCAGCGTCCGAGAAGATCGCGGCACACCTGAAGGGCGGCGAGCTCGTCGTGCTTGAGTCGACCTCCCCTCCGGGCACAACAGAGGAGATGGCCGAGTTCATCCTCGCGGCGCGCCCAGACCTCACCGGCGAAGACGGCAAGTCGAACAGCGTCTATTTCGCGCACGCCCCTGAGCGTGTTCTGCCTGGCCGAATCATGGTTGAGATGGCAGAGAACGATCGCGTGATCGGTGGCGTCACTTCCCGTGGAGGCGAGCTCGCTAGAGACCTCTACGCGACGTTCTCCAACGGCAAGCTGCTCGTCACGGATGCACGCACGGCAGAGATGGCGAAGCTCACCGAGAACTCCTTCCGCGACGTGAACATCGCGTTCGCGAACGAGCTCTCGATCATCTGCGACAAGCTCGGCATCGATGTCTGGGAGCTCATCGAGCTCGCCAACCACCACCCGCGCGTGAATATCCTCCAACCGGGTCCGGGTGTGGGCGGTCACTGCATCGCCGTCGATCCCTGGTTCATTGTGGCGGCTGCACCCGAGGAGGCGAAGCTGATCCGATGGGCACGCGAGGTCAACGATGCTAAGCCCAAGTATGTCGTCGGCAAGGTGCTCACCAAGGCGTCGAAGTTCAAGGCACCTGTCATCGCCACGCTGGGGATCGCGTTCAAGGCCGATATCGATGATCTGCGCGAATCGCCTTCGCTCGAAATTGTGCGAGAGATCGCGCAGGAGATGCCTGGGGCGAGCATCCGAGTTGTCGAGCCGAACGTCGAGGAGCTCCCTGAGCGGCTCAGCAGCCTGAGCAACGTCGTGCATCAGGATGTCGACGCAGCAATTGAAGAAGCCGACATCGTTGTCATGCTGGTCGACCACACACCGTTCAAGCGGATCGACCGCGAGCAGCTCCAGGAGAAGGTCGTCATCGACACCAAGGGCGTCTGGCGTTAACCATTGAGGTCCATACGTTTCGATCGTGCACAAGAGACGGAGTCACGCCATGAGGCAGCCAGACGAGCAGCGCAGCCAGGAACTACTGCGCCGCCAGCGAACGCAAGAGGCCACATCTGACCCCGAGCGCCTCCTCGAGAAGTTCGAGGGGATGCTGGCCCGCGAGCGCAAGGCCAGGCGTAAGGAGCGCCAGCAAGAAGCTCGAATCAAGCAGCTGGAGCAAGAAGCTCGAATCAAGCAGCTGGAGCAAGAGGTGAAAGCCGCACGGAAGCGGCAAGACGATGACCTCAAGCGCCGACTCGCTGCCGCGCACGGAGCGCTGGATGCCTATCGCGCGGAATCCAAGCGCCTCAAAGAGGACTTGCACCGAGTTCGGAGCTCGAATTCGATGCGAGTTGGCAAGGCACTCCTGAGCCCTCTGCATGCTGCGAAAAGGCTTGGTGGTGCACGCCCGGCTGTGGAGGAGGACCGCTCGAACGCTGTGAGCGCCCCCAACACCGCAGAGCACTCGATTGACCGTGCTCCACAGAGACCCGGCGCCTCGCACACCCGCTCACGAGGTGTCGAGAGCGTCAAGGGCGTCGACTCGCACCTGCCAGTCTCCGAGCGCACGTTGGAGACACTGAAGGCCGAGTTCGAGATGGAGCGTACGCCAGAGAGGTTCCGCAGGGTCGTGAACCGGCTCTGGTACAACCACGGCGCAATCAAGACTCCCGCCGACTTCATCTTCGAGAATCAGGACCTGGTTACCGGGCTGGCGCCAAAGGACGTAATACTCGTTCAGCGTGTGCTGGGCGAAGATCGACTCCGGAAGAACGGCATAACGGTGCCTGCTCGTGCAGCGGGAATCGCATACGTGCCTGAACCGGGCCGGGTGATGTACTGCGTGCATTCGACTCCCGTGTTCAACTCGAATGGCTACTCCACCCGAACGCGCGGAGTAGCGCAGGGCCTGCGCGACGCGGGCGCTGACGTGGCCGTTGTCAG
This sequence comes from Brevibacterium sp. Mu109, assembly GCF_900169375.1. Lineage (NCBI taxonomy): Bacteria > Bacillati > Actinomycetota > Actinomycetes > Micrococcales > Brevibacteriaceae > Brevibacterium > Brevibacterium sp. Mu109. The sequence continues at coordinate 6,217 of NZ_FXZF01000052.1, read as the reverse complement.
CAGACCGGGTTACCCCTGGGATTCCTCCGTCGATAAGCCGAAGCCCGCACTCGAGCGCAGCGAGTCGAACATGATTGAGATCCCTTATGTTCATCTTCCGGGGATGTCCCTGAACACCTCGCCGATCGACAAGTACTTCATCGCAGCGGCGGATGCATTCGCCCGCGAAGCGCGCCGCCAACGACCGAGCGTGATCCAGTCTGCTTCAAATCACAGAACAGCTCTTCCTGCTCTTCTCGCAGCTCGGCGACTCGGGGTTCCGTTTCTCTATGAAGTTCGCGGACTGTGGGAGGTGACCACCGCTTCCCAGAAGACGGGTTGGGAGAACACCGAGCAATACGCCTCGATGGTGTCGCTCGAGACGCTCGTCGCGAGCGAAGCTGATGTCGTGCTGGCCATCACTCAGCAGATCGCTGATGAGCTCGTGCTCCGCGGCATCGACCGCTCGAAGATTCGAGTGGCTCCGAATGCAGTCGACACAGAGGAGTTTGCACCGCTACCCAAGGATGCTGCGTATGCGGCGAGCAGAGGCATCCGCACAGATGTGCCGGTTCTCGGTTTCGCTGGCAGCATGGTGCCGTACGAGGGGCTCTCGACGCTGCTCGAGGCCTCTGCAATCCTCCAGAACCGGGGTGTGGACCACCAGGTTGTCCTCGCCGGATCCGGCTCCGCCGAGAGGGAGCTCAAGGCCCAACGTGACTCGCTGAAGCTCTCGACGACCCGATTCCTGGGGCGTCTGCCGATCGACGAGATGCCGCGTCTGCTCAGCACGTTTGACATCATGCCGATTCCCCGCGAATCGACACCAGTGACAGAGCTGGTGTCGCCGCTGAAGCCTCTGGAGGCATTCAGTGCGATGAAGGCAGTGGTGATGTCTGACGTGGCACCCCACATCGACCTCGTCGGCACGAACGCTGAGCGCGGCCTCCTCTTCACGGCCGGCAATAGCGAGTCACTGGCAGACGCATTGCAGAAGTTCATCGACGACCATGATCTCGCCCTGAACGCATCGCGCGCTGCCCGACTCTGGGTCTTCGATCAACGGCAGTGGAGGCACATCGGCGCGGCCATGCACGAGGCGCACTTGGAGGCCATAAGCGCGTACTCTGACGCGACACCCGCTGACGGGCGCCGGCTCGAAACGATTCGCGTCGGCCTGATCGCTGATGAATTCACCACGTCTACGCTTGCTGCCACTGTGGACGTCGTGCCCCTGAGTCGAGAGGGGTGGCGAGCGCAACTCGCGCAGGACGACCTTGACTTGGTCTTCGTCGAGTCTGCCTGGGAGGGCAATGGCGGCGAGTGGCATCGTGCAGTCGGGCACTACGGCGCGGAGGAGAGCGCCGACATCACGGCATTGCTGACCGCGGCGCGTGAGCGCGGGATTCCATCGGTCTTCTGGAACAAGGAAGACCCCGTGCACTTCAACAGGTTCCAACGCACGGCCGGGCTCTGTGATCACGTCTTCACGACGGACGCGAATGTGATCCCTGATTACCTTGAGACGCCTGACGCTGTCTCCAAGACGGTCTCGTCGCTGTCCTTCTACGCGCAGCCGAGGATCCACAATCCCCTGCCCGCCGCGCGCGCCTACCAGCACTCGGTCGCCTATGCCGGCACCTACTATGGCGAACGGTATGCGGAACGTTCGAAGAAGCTCTTCAAGATGCTCCAGACGGCACAGCCGTTTAGCCTGACGATCTACGACCGCCAGGCTACGAACCCAGATTCGCCATACAAGTTCCCACGTGAGTTCGCAGACGACGTCGCGGGCTCGCTGCCTTATGACGAAGTCATCGACTCCTATAAGACGCACCTTGCGCAGCTCAACGGCAACTCAGTGGAGGACTCCCCCACGATGTTCTCTCGTCGAGTGGTCGAGATCGCGGCGTGCGGCGGGATCGTGCTCTCAAGCTCAAGCCGCGCGCTGAGTGAGACATTCGGCGGCACGATCGCTGCAACTGACGATGCCAACGAGTGGCGCGCGATGCTATATGACTGGGCACGGAACCCCACAGAGAGGGTTCGAGAATCCTGGTTGCAGCTGCGCTCGGTCTACCGCGCGCACACTGCCGAGACTGCGATAGGCATGCTGGTTCGAACGGCCGGCGTGCCAGTGACGTTGAACCTCCTGCCTGACTACGCAGCGCTGCTCCGCCGAGTCGACGCCGAAGTACTCGATTCGATCATGAACCAGTCAGTTCGTCCTTCTATGGTCATCGTGAACGATGACGCAAGGGGAGCCGTTCACGACGTGCTTGGACCCCACGGCATCCGTGTCGAGGGTCTGACGACATCGCCAGCGGACACCGCTGCATGGGTCGCCGAAGTGAGCAGCCCTGTCGCACGAACACACTTCGAGGACCTCTTGACCGCCACCCGCTTCGGCAACTGGCACAGGGTCACGTGGTCGTACGCGAACGAGGAAACGCAGGGGCAGACCTTGGCTTCGCCTTCACCTGGCCCTGTCGACAAGCCCGGCCTCGTCAAGACCCAGATGGTCGCAGAGTGGGGCGAGCTCGACGGCGCTTTGCATGGCACCGACGAACGCACCGTGCAGCTTCTCTTCGCCCCGCCAGCCGTGTTAGGCGGCGGTGTGCCTGAAGCTACCGCCTCGGTCAGCGGTGAAACCGGACCAAAGGTCATCGTCGTAGCGGGCCATGACTTGAAGTTCGCCGGTGGCCTCATCGATGCTTTCAAGGACGCCGGCCACGAGGTGCTCATCGATCAATGGCACGGCCACAATCAGCACAACGAAGAACAGTCAAAGCGATTGCTCGCACAAGCAGATATCGTGTTCGCAGAGTGGGGTTTGGGTAACGCCGTTTGGTACTCGAAATACCTGCGATCGCATCAGCGCATGATCGTGCGTATTCACCTCCAAGAGCTGCAACTACCGTATCTGCGCCAAATCAAGCATGAAGCGGTCGACACCTTCGCGTTTGTCGGAGAATTGATTCGACTCGCAGCCATCGTCAGTCACGGGGTCCCGCGGGAACGATCCCTCGTCATCCCGAATTTTGTGGATGTAGATGGCCTTGACCGAGTCAAGGAGCAGGGATCCGAGTTTAACCTTGGCCTGGTCGGCATCGTGCCTCAGAGGAAGCGACTGGACCTTGCTCTCGATTTGCTTGAGCATTTACACCAGCACGACCCCCGCTACAGACTCTTCATCAAAGGCAAACGGCCTGAAGAGTACGAATGGATGCGAAAGCGGCCAGAAGAAATGTCGTTCTACGAGAAAGCGTACGCCAAAGCGGACGACATCAACTCGCGCGTACCAGGGGCGGTCACATTTGAACCTCACGGTGATGACATGACGGAGTGGTATCGGAAGATCGGAATCGCGATATCAGTGTCGGACTTCGAATCGTTCCACTTCACCATCGCGGACGGGGCCGCATCGGGAGCACTCCCGGCCTCCCTGGCGTGGGCCGGCGCCGAATACATCTATCCGACCGATTGGCTGTCGAGTACGGTCGAAGACATGGCTAAGAACATTTCGGGGAGGGCCGGACCATCGCATGAAGCAGGGCCGAAAGTCCACGCAGACTTCATCCGTGCACACTTCGGCGAACGCGAAGTCTTGAATCAGTTGCTACACGTTTCGCTGAGCAATCGTTAGTCGGCAGGAGCCACCTAAAGTGACGAATTATTCCCGCGAAATGGCGGAAAAGCAGGCGATCGGGGCTCGGTTCGTACCTACTCCGCAAGATCGCAAGATCGCAGATGAGATCGCAGGGGGTACACTCAGTCTCTTTCCGCATGAATCATGGGCGCTGCCGGAGCGTCCGACCTGGCGTGAAGACCCCTTTAAAGACACCAACTGGGTTTTTCAGTACCACACGCTGCGCTGGCTGGATCCTCTTCGAAGGCAGGCAAGTGAGGGAAATCCAGAAGATCTCGCTGTGTGGCTGCGCTATGCCGAGTCATGGATTGAAGCCAACCCACCGGGCAAAGGAGTTTCCCGCTTCTCGTGGGCAGATATGGTGGACGGGGCGCGTTCGCTCACTTTTGCCTTTGCGCTCCCCGCTATTGAAGACCACCGGCCTGAGTCACTGGGTCTCATACTAAATTCACTCGAGGAGCATGGCACCTGGCTTGAAGACCCGATGCACATCAAGGTCGGAAACCACGCCCTCCAACAGCACCAAGGGCTTCTGATCATCGGAGCGGTACTGGAGAAACCAGAATGGGTTGATTTGGCGCTCTCGCGGTGCGTCGAGATGGTGAAAACTGCCTACGATGATCAGGGGATGAATGAAGAAGGAGCCCCTCAGTACCATCACATGAACTTCACTTGGTGGAGTTTGATCCGAAAGCGATTCGAAATTGCCATGGGTTCATCACCGGCAATCTTCGACAGAATTCTGAAGGCCCCCGAAGGGCTAGCTCACGCGACCAGACCAGACGGCCGGTTCGAGATGATCGGCGACACTGAAGAGTTCGCGAACGGCGGTGTCGAGCACCCGGCTGTGCGTTATGTGAAGTCGTCAGGACGTACCGGCGCGCCGCCACGGGACCTGGTAAAGATATTTGATCGGGGCTACGTGTTTGGACGCGATTCGTGGGGCACGCCTGACAAGCCTTTTGTAGACACCGCTTTCTACTCTTTGCGGTTCGGCCACCAGAAGCAGATCCATGGTCACCAAGATGGCATGGCACTCACGCTCTTCAAGAACCGCGAATCGTTCCTACTGGACTCCGGCAAATACTCATATGACGTTCATGACCCGATGCGCGTGCATCTCCTCACCCGGGAGGCGCATAACTCGCTGGTAATCAAGGATGCAGCTTACAATCCGCAGTCGACAGTCCAACTGTTGAGTCACGATGTTGGTAACCACAGTCAGACCTACACGTTTGTTGATGATGGCTATTCGGGCGCCAGGCTGTATCGCACTGTCACCATCAGCCTTGGGTCTAAAGCAATGGTCGTGCAAGACCGTTTTGTCGCAGACCGACACGTAGAAGCCCAGCAGTGGTGGCATTTCGCTCCTCGCGCAAGCCACCGTCGGGAAGGTTCGTCTTTCTTCGTTCGCAGCGCCAGAAACGAAGCTCGATTCTTCGTGCTTGAGCCCGACTATTTGCTCTCCGTGGCTGAAGGTCGCAAGGATCCGGTTCAGGGCTGGTACTCCCCCACATGGAAAGAAACCGTTGCCAGCCGCGCCCTGTCTGTGAGCACCCACGGGACGCGATCAACGCTGACTACGGTTGTGGCATTCGATTCCGAGGCAGAACACGCCACGTTGCATCATGTCGACAGCCTGTCGGACGACCACTCCGTCATACACATCACGCGAAAGGACGGGACTGTAGCCACTGTTGTCATTGGCGATGGATGGGGACTCATTAGGGAAGGAGCTGCATCCGCGCAGGATGCAGCGGTGATTATTGAAGACGCGAATCTGCAGCCGGCGAAATTCGATTGGAGCACACCGTGAGACTTGCCGTCGGAATAAAAGTCAAGAACCACATTCTTCCTACCGCTCGCGAACCTCGCTTCGCATTCGTACGGGCGGCCCATGCGGCCCTAGACAGAGTGCAGCCCTGGCCAAACTCCAACACGACTGAGGCACAGCAATGGGTGCCGCCAGTAGGTCGAACCGCGATTATTTTCCGCAGCAACGAGCCCCAAAGCACGGAAGAACGAAGAGGCTGGGTTGGCAACAAACAGCGTAGCTGGGCATGGACGGGTGTCACTTCGCAATCCGTAGTGCAGTCCCTTAGGAGTGGATTCGCTGGTAAGCACGGCATGGATGAAGCCGTGTGGGATGGGGTCGGTAGTTTCGCCACCATCGGTGCGACTCCAGACACGCTGGTTGCTTACACCAACGCACACCGTTCCGAAGCTCTGTACTATGTAGATCTTCCGGATGCTGTCGTCATAAGCAACTCTGCTGCTGTTCTCTCACTAATGGCAGGCCAAGGAACGGTTCGTTTTAGTCACCTCGGCCTCGCTGGCTTCTTAATGCACGGACTGCCGCTGTCTGAAACCATTCCTTTCGAGGGCGTGTCACTCGTGCCAGCGGGTGCCAAGCTTCATTCGTCACCCGAGGCCGACATTGCACTCAACTTGGATAGCGGAGATGTTATGTCTCAAGAGATGGGTGACAGTTCTGCATCAGGACATCGGTGACAGTGTGGGGCGTCTTGGTGGTGACACTTCCCGACTGTGATTGAGGGGTGAGCAGAAACGAACCCGTTGATCCCCGCG
>NZ_FXZF01000050.1:0-9599 GCF_900169375.1 Brevibacterium sp. Mu109 | reverse complement strand
GGCGAAGAGGACCTCGCTCGAGGCCCAGTAGCCTCGACCAGGCAACCTCTCCCAGGCCCTGGCGCCGAACTCCCTGACCACCAGCCCGCACCGATCCACCTATCGGCACCAAGATGGATACCCCTTTTCTCGTATCTGACGGGCCGGAACCGTCCTTCGGCGACGAACCCGACACCCTTCGCGAGCAGTGCGGTCGCCTCCTCGGCGGCATCGCCGTAGGCGACGATGGGCACGTACTGGGTCGGCAGCTTTGTGTAGGTGCCGTCGGGTTCCCGACGGCCCTGCCGCTGACCTGCTCGGGCGTAGAACCGTGGTGTGCCGTCGCTGGTCGGGTCCGTGTTCGGCGCCGTGGCGACATACCCTGACAAGGACTGGTGCGTGCGAATAGCCATCGGGCTGTCCTTCCTGACATCAACGGCCCCGAGCCGGGGCCTCCATGTCAGGCAGGTGCGCCCGCGTCATCCTGCGGGCGGCGTTGCAGCAGGTTCTCGATCCCGGTGCGGTCCGTGCGGAGCTGGGCGGCGTCGGGCCGGTCGGTCCAGGTCCGCATCCGGGTGACGATGGGCGGTGCGGAGCGCAGCAGCACGAGGGCGGTCCCGAACGGGAGGGTGCGGATCGTGTCGGGCGGCATGATCGGCACCCGGCGGATCGACCGCTGGGCCGAGCGGGAGCCGTGGTCCCCGACCGTGGTGGAGTCGGTTACCTCGTCGCGCTCCCCGATGAGGGTGGTCAGGTCGTGGAGGTCCTTGGAGTTCGAGGCGCCGCCGAGGATGATCTTCACGATGGAGGCGTCCCAGATCGCGCCGGCCGCGTTCTCGGACCACTTCTCCCGCGCTTGGGCGAGGGACTGCAACACGGGCATCGTGGTGATCCCGGTGCCGCCGCCCTCCGCCATCAGCGTTGGCAGGGAGGGCAAGGGCGCGAGGTTGCCGACCTCATCGAGCGCTAGCAGCACGGGCGGGTCCAGGCGGGCGCCGGGGCTTCGGGCGGCGAGGCGCCGGGCGGCCTCCACCACGTCTTCTACGAACGCCGCCACGAGCGCGGAGGAGTTGTTCGCGCCCGCGCCGGTCGCCAGCAGGTAGAGCGTGCCCTTCGCCCGCAGGAATGCCTCGGGGTCGAAGTGCTCACCCGGCCGCGGCGAGACGGCGTCGAGCACACGGGGGTCAGCGAGGGCGGCGAGTGCGAGGGAGACGCCTTGCCAGATGGAATCGCGGGTGCGGGGGTCGGAGTCGATCATCGCCTGCAAGCCCTCCGCCCACCCGACAGCCGCGTTCTGGTTCGCGGTGAGGATCGCCACCGCATCGGCTGCCGCGGACGGGTCGAGGGTCCACCGGAACAGCTCGCCGGGCGGGCGGTGATCGAGGGCGGCGGCGTGGAGCAAGGCTTGGAGGGCGGTGCGGGTCTTGCCTTCCCAGAAGCCGCCGCCCTCGACGCCGCCGGCGGACAGGCCGGTGCCGGCGGCGAGCCCGGTGGCGCGGATCATCGCCGTCAGCGGGTCCTCACATCCCCTGATAGGCGACCACCGCAGTCCTGCGGGGACGCCTTCGGCGAGGTGCTGAGGGTCGAACACCGCGACCGGGCCACCCTGGCGTTCGCGGGCGCGGAGGGTCGCGGTGAGGTTATCGGGACGGGTGCTGGTGGTGACGACCGCGCCGGGCGCGTCCAGGATCGCGTTGATGACGATGTGCGCGCCTTTGCCGGAGCGGGGCGGCCCGATCAGCAGGATCGAGTCTTCCACGGACGCCCACACACCCTTGCCGCGCGAAGTCCCGATCCGGTACCCGACCTGCTCGGGGCGCGGTCTGTCGAGGGAGGGGCGCAGGTGCGCCGCGCGGCGCAGCAACGCCGTGTTCGAGGCGGTGCGGGCGACTTCCGTGCGAGTGGCGATCCCGGGAATCCGGTAGGGGTCGGCCTTCACCTGCCGCCCGTGGTCCCGGATCAGCCGCCATACCCACCAGCCGAGCCCGCCCGCGATGAGGATCAGCACGGCGGCGGTGATCCAGTATGCCGCCACGTTCAGGGCCGGTGCGCCCAGCGCGGTCGCGGGGTCGCCGGGGTTCAGCAGCACCCTGAGCCCGGCCTCCACGCCGTCGGCCGGCTGCTCTGTGCCGGTGATCCAGGCGGCGACAGTCCCGGCGCCGCGGAGAATGCCGGCGAGGATCGCGGCGGCGATGAGGAGGCCGATGCCGAGGTTGCTGAGCTCGTCGCCGAGCGCGGCGGCAGGACGCGGAGTGCTCATTGCGGGTGCCCGATCGTCAGGGTACCGGAGACCCGGCCGAGCAGGATGACTTCACGGGTCGGACTCGACGCGGCTTGTTCGGCGGTGAGCAGGGCACGCATGGTTCCGTCCGGGGCCGCGTCGCCGTGGGCGATGACGATGGCCACGGCGACATCCTCGCCGGGCACGAACCCCTCCCCGTGCAGTGTCAGCAGTTCCGGCATCGCTTGTCGTGCGGGCGGCTCTGGTGTCGGTGCGGGTTGGAAGCGACGGCGTGCGCTGGGGGTGATGATGTCGGTGAACGTGGTCCCGTCCGCCTCGCGCACCTCGACCCGCACCGGGGAACGATGCCGCTCGGTGAGCTGGTCGAGGACGCGGGCGAAGTCCTCCCGTCGCCACGGCGGCGCGAACGGCTCCGGCTCATACGGTGCTGCATCGACGGTGACCGTCATCCGCCTGTCAGAGGCAATGTCCATGACGACGTGCGGCAGTACCACCGGTACGGGCTCGTCGCGGTGCTCGGGTTCGGTGGTGGTGCGCTTGTAGCGGGGACGGGCCATCACGCATCTCCGCTCTCGGGAAGCGTCAGCGAGGGCGACGAACCGTCATCCTGGGTGAGCTTCTGGGCCAGACCAGCGGCGCGCTGGCTCGTATCGAACAGGGAGTATTCGGCGGGGTGGAGCTGGTGCTGGCAGATGAAGGATCGTTCTTTAATCCTCCAGAGTCCTTGCCCGGTTCCCAGGCCGGGGAGGAGTTTCTGTTCGGTGCCGGTCAGGCCGAGTGCGTGGGCGGTCGCGCCGAGCTGGTCGGGTTCTTGTCGGTAGATGATCCGGGTCTCCGCATTCGCCAGCAGCGACGACGCGAGGGCTCGCATCGCGGACCCTTGATCGCCGACGTTGTCGAGGTCGGTGAGCTTGTGGAAGATGAGCATGTTCGCGATCCCGTAGTGCCTCGCCAGCCTCCATTGGGCGTCCATGCGGCGCAGCAGGGCGGGGTATTGCATGAGTCGCCAGGCTTCGTCGTAGATCACCCACCGCTGCCCGCCGTTCGGGTCCGACAGCGCCGATTCCATCCACGCGGACGAACACGTCATCAGCACTGAAATCAGCGTCGAGTTTTCCGCCACTCGCGATAGATCGAGACTGACCATCGGTAGCGACGGGTCGAACCTCACCGTCGAGGGACCGTCGAACAGCCCCTGGAGGTCGCCGGCGACGAGGCGGCGCAGCGCGTGGCCGACCAGGCGGCCGTCCTCAGCCAATCGGCCGTCTTCGTCATCGGCGGGGTTGGGGGCCAGGATGCGGTCGACGACCATCGGCAAGATCGGCACCTCCGCCGACCGCACCGCATCGCGGAGGGCGAGGTCGATCGCGGTGTGCTCCAACGGCGACAGCACACGATCTAGCACCGTCTCCGCCAGCGCCCCGATGAGGTCGCGGCGACGGGAGGCAACCTGCATCGCCCACTCCGCATCGCTGACGGTGGACGGCCGGTGGCCCTCATCGAGCGGGTTGAGCCGGTTCGACAGGCCATGCCCCAGGACGATCGCTTTCCCGCCGACCGCTTCCGCAACGGCGGTGTGCTCGCCCTTGGGGTCGCCGGGGACGTAGACGCGGCGGCCGAACGGGAGCGAGCGGGTGTAGAGGGACTTCGCCAGGCTCGACTTGCCGGAGCCGACGATGCCCGCCAGAACGACGTTGGGGGCGGTGATGAGGCCTTGCTGGTAGAGCACCCACGGGTCGTAGACGAAGCTCCCGCCGGAGTAGAGGTCCTGGCCGACAAACACCCCGGCCGAGCCAAGGCCCCCTTCGGCGAGGAACGGATACTGTCCCGCCAGTGTCGCGGAGGTGTCCTGGTGCTTGGGAAGCCGAAGCCTGCCAGGGGTGCGCAGCGCGGCCGGGCCGGGCTCACCCGCCGCGGGCAGATAGCTCGTCGCCCGGCGTTCAGCCTGCTCGGCCTCCCAGCGCCTCTTGGCCTCCGCTTTCTTCGCGTCGCGGGCAGTGGTCTCGATCCGGGTGGCGGCCTTCTGGCGAGCTTTGCGGTTCCGGCGGCGCTCACCTTCCGGGCCGACCAGCACCGCCGTGTGTAGACGGCCCTCATCCTTTCCGGTCACAGCGCCAACCCCCGCCCGTGCGACGCGGATGCGCCCGGCCGGCGGGCGAACCAATCCGTCACCTCCGCACGCCTCGCCCGCACGGATGCCCGTTCGACCGTCCGCCGTGCCGGAGCCGGAGTGAGCGCGGCCGTGTCGATGTTCAGTAGCGCTGGGTCCGGGGCGGCGTCGTGGGTGCGAAGCAGGGAGACGTGGCCGAGGAAGGGACTGTAGGTGAGGGTGTAGACGTCGCTGGTGGCGGTGCGGTCGAGGGCGCCGGTCGGGGGATGGTCGTAGACGTACCCGTTCTCGAGTGCGGCCTGGGTCGTCTCATCCCCGAAGTCCCACTGCGCCAGGTGTTCGATCGCCGCGTCCGTGCCGGCCCGTTCGATGATGTCGAGCACCTGATCGGCTTCCTCGCCTTGGAGGAACACGACACTGACCCACCGCCTGCTCGCCTGCTCTGCGATGTCCGGGTCGTGGTCGATCAGCTCCGTGAAGGCGTCGGGGTGCTGACGGGCGGCATCGGCCACCCAATCCGGGAACGCCCCGTCGTTGTCACTGTGCTGGCCCGGATTGTCGATCGCGTACTGGCGTGCCTCACCGGCGGCGGAGAGGAACACCGCGAGCTCACGCAGCGCCCGCCCGGGTGAGACGGGCGCGCCGACACCGGTGAACAGGTCCCGTCCCTCGACCGACTGCCCGGTGGCCGGGTTCTCGATGCGGTACGCGTACCGCTGGTGCTCGCCCAATGGTTCGTCCGGCCACACCGTCAACCGCAGATCGCCCGCCTGCAGCGTGGCGCGCGCTGTCCCGGTCGTGTCGAGGGGTTCGGGGGCAGGGTGCCAGGCGATCCGTCCGGACTGCGACATCGCCGCGTCTACCCGGTCATGGACCGTGTCCAGCAGGGTGCCGGCCTGGTGCAGCTCATCTGCCGCCGCCAGCGCAGCCGTCGCCCCGGCGGTTTGGCTGCCGGCGTCGGTGTGCGCGCGGGAGCGGGCACTGATGTGGGCGGCGGCGAGCTGGTCGAGCACCTGCCGCAGCGACCGCACCCCGGCCAGCACTTCCCCGAGCACCGGGTACGTCTCGGCCGGGTCGGTGAAGGTGCGGGTGGCGTGGGCGAGGCCACGGAGCGCGGCGGACGCCTCCATCGCGTCCTCCGCGGGGTTGTCGAAGGTCGGCATGATCGGCTCCTCACAATGAACGGTTGATGGTGGTCAGGGTCAGACCGGCCGGCACAACGGCAACGCGGAGGCAGTGAACGCGGCCGCTTGCTGGCCGACGAGGCGGCGGGTCTCGCAGGAGGCTTGGATCGCGGCCTGCTCGACTGCGGCCACCGCGGCGTCGAGCTCGTCCACGGTCGGGGCGGAGACGCTGACGAGCCCGGAGACACGGAGGACGCCGTGCCCGGCGGTCAGGTCCGCCTCCTGTTGCAGCACGTCATCGAGCTCCGCGCTGGAGGCGGCGTCCTCGATTTGCCCGATCTTGCGGCGCTGGGTCGCGTCGGAGATGAGTTCGGTCTTCTTCTTCCGCAGGTCCCTCGCGGCCTGGTCGGCACGGACCGGGGTGTAGTGCAGGGCGAGGGTGCGGAGGATGCCGCCCGAGAGCACGAGCGGGGCGAGGAACCCCGGATACACCTGGGAGCGGGGCCACTCGGTGATCCACAGCACCGCATGGAAGGCACTGTCGGAGCGCAGCCGGTCCCAGGTCTCGGTGACCGCCACCGGCCCTGCGGTGGCAAGGTCACGGCCGAGGTCACCGTGGCGTTCCAAGGCGGGCGCTGCGGCGGGATCGTACGAGGAGCGGAGGATGACGGCGACCTCACCAGGGGTGAGCCACCCGCTGCTGGTCAGATCCGCCGCACGCAGCGCCGTGGTCAGAGTGGTCATCTCCTGCCGCAGCACGGCCGCAGCGCCGCGTATGCCGCCGCCGGAGGTTCTGATCTGCCGGGCGCTGTTCTTCATGTCCAGGGCGAGGCTGATCGTGGTCGCGTGGCGTTCCCCGGCGGGGCCGGCACGGTCGATGAGTTCGGCGTAGGTGGTCGCGGCCCAGGAGCCGTCGTCGGTGCCGTGGGTGCGCCACCACTCCGCCAACCCCGTCCCCGAATCCGGCAGCGTCCGCTCAGACACCTGAATCCGCGCGATCCGTCCTGACCGGCAGGCGGCGGCGAGCACGCGGCCCCACCCTGCGACGCGGCGCTGCTGCTCGCCGGGGTCCAGGAGCACGAACGCGGGGTGGGAGACGCCGAGGATGACGGTGAGAGTCTGCGCGTGGGGATCGTGGATCATCGCCGCCCCCGTCTCCGGGTCCTCCCATTCCCGCAGCGGCGCGGCATCTCCTGGCAGGGCGAGGGTGCCGGCCGGGCGCGGGCGGATGACCCGGCGCCGGTAGATGAGCTGGCCCAGATAGGTGCGCGCAGTCCAGCGGGTCAAGATCGGCACCCACTCGATCAGCTTCCGGCCCCCGGCCGGGATCACGGCCAGGAGCGCGGCGCCGGCCCAGACCGGGGACGTCCAGGCCAGACCCATGCCCCCGCTGATGTAGAGGGAGGCGACGACGGTGAGGATCGCAATGCCCAGAACGATCAGCTGCGGCAGCGACAGGCCGAGCAAGATGCCCCGCTTGGTGAGGCGGGAGAACTGCACCGGCGACAACGGGTACTCGGTGTGCGTGGTGGTGACCATTGGCTCATTCCTTCCCGGACGGCTTCGCGGACGGAGGCGGCGGTGGGTCCGCCCTCCGCGACGACGAAGACCCCGACGACGGCGGAGCGGACGGCGCGGAGGGTGCCGGGCGTGACGACGACGCCGACGCGGCTTGCGCGGGCGGAACCGGCGGCGGGGTGCTCTGTTCGGCCGCAGCCCCGGCATGGCTCTCCGCGGCACCGCCAACCGCGGCACCGGCTTTCGGTCCGGCGGTCGCGGTACCCTTGACCACTGCACCGCCGACGACCGCCGCCGCACCGACAGGCCCCGCGGCCGCCCCCGCACTGGCTCCTGCCCCCGCACTGGCACCGGCTCCTGCTCCTGCTCCGCCGGATGACGCGGCCGCGCCTCCGGCGGTCCCGGTCGCTCCGGCACCGGCCGATGCCGCCGGAGCACCCGAAGACGACGCCGCCGACCCACCCCCTCCACCGCCGGGCTTGCCGCCGGTCTCACCGCCGCCGTCGAGCACCTTCTTCGCACTGTCGCCCTTGGGCGCGCCCGGGATCGGGACGGGCCGGTTCAGTGCGGACTTGGCCTCCTGCTCGCTGGACATGGCGTGGTACATGTCGAAGCCGACGAAGGACAGGAACTTGTAGGTGATGTACGGCGCGAATGCGGCGATGAACATCAGCACCACCCCGGCGATCGGGTCGCTGATGGAGGCGAGGTCCGCTTCGATGGGGGCGGAGACCTGGCCGATCGCGACGAGGAAGATGACGACGAGGACGAGCTTGGAGAAGATGAGGGCGATCACGAATGCGGCCCACTTGGCGAACCAGCCCTTGGTGGCATCCCACGTTGCCCCGGCCAGGGCGATGGGGCCGAAGACGATCGCGACGAGCAGCAGCGCCTTGCGGATGAGGAGGCTGAACCAGACGATCGCGGCGGCGGAGATGGCGAGGCCGGCGAGGAAGATGGTCAGGATCGCCCCGACGCCGGGAGCGGCGATGTTGATCCCGGCAAGTCCGGTGGCGAGGAGCCCGATCTGGGTTCCCATTCCTTCCATCGTGTTGCCGGTGGCCTGCACGATCCCCACCGCGAGCTGATCGGTCACTTCCAGCAGCAGCGCGGTCAGGGTGATGACGAGGAACGATCCGAGGATGCTCTTGGCGAGCCCGAGGGCGGCGCGGGACAGGGCGGTGGGGTCGCGGTGGATGAGGCCGGTGATGAGCTGGAGGCAGAAGAACACGAGCATCACGAAGATCGCGACGCCGAACAGGACGTTGTAGACGCCGACGTACTCAGGACTGGTGACATCGACGAGGGTGGTGGTGTCGAACACCCACCACACGGCCTCGAACAGCCACGCGGCGGCCCCGGCCATTGCCTGGCCGAGCCAGTCGAACGGGGCGGCGATCAGCGACGCCGTGGCTTCGCCTACGGCGTCGCAGACGGAGGAGATGACCGGGACATCGCACACGCTCACCGCACCCACCCCCGCCGCGGGTAAGGCGTTGTCGGGGTGGTCATCAGACGGCCTGCCCGACGCCCCAGAAGAAGTTGATGAGCGTCACCGCGGCACCGCAGATGATCGCCGCACCGCAGGACACGAGCACGCCGACCTTCCCGCGGGAGGCGAGGTGCGGGTTCGAGCTGTTGGCGCCGAACCCCCACACGATCGCCGAGACGATCAGCGCGAGGACGGAGAGGATGAGGCCGACGGTCATCACGGCGCCGACGATGATGCGCAGTTGCTCGATACCGGGAAGACCGGACGAGTTGGGGTCGATGTCGATCACGGGGGTTGCTCCTGACTGTTCGCGAGACGTGTTCTCGGCTGTCAGGTGCACCCCCGTGCCCCGGCGAGAGGATGGATAGCCTGGGCTGGTGGGAGTCGTTCTGGCCGCGAGCGCCGTCATCACCGACGACGCCGGACGTGTGCTGCTCGTGCTGCGCGGCACCGAGCCGGAGAAGGGCCGCTGGTCGGTCCCCGGCGGCAGCGTCGAGCCCGGGGAAACCCTGGCTGAGGCGGCGGCACGGGAGGCGTTCGAGGAGACCGGGCTGCGCGTGAAGGTCCGCGACGAGTTGTGGTGCGTGACGATCCCGGCTGGCGACGGGCGGGTGTTCGAGGTGCACGACTTCGCGGCCACTGTCACCGGCGGTGAGCTGGCACCGGGCGACGACGCGGACGACGCCCGCTGGGTCACCCCGGCAGAGCTCGACCAGCTCCCGCTGACGACGAACCTGGCCGACTACCTGCGCGGCGCCGGCATCCTGACCTGACCGCGGCGCGGTGGGTCAGAGTTGTTGTGGGTCAGAGTTGTTCGCCGATGCCGAGGAGGAAGTTCACCCAGGCGACCCCGGCCCCGGCGAGGGCGGCGGCGCCGAGGGCGACGAACAGGCCGGTGCGGGCTTTGGTGGCGGCCTGGTAGTTGCCGCTGGAGGAGGCGATCGCCCATACGATCGCGCAGACGATCAGCATGAGCACCGCGATGATGAGGACGAACATCAGTAACGGGCTCTTCACGAACGAGGGTGTAGTCGAGGTCTGAAACCGCCGGCTTCGAGCAGACTCCTGTCGATGTAGTGCCTCAGGTTCCGGAACCCAAGCGCGATCCCGCGCAGATGCTCGAGTCGGCCATTG
>NZ_FXZF01000049.1:0-9726 GCF_900169375.1 Brevibacterium sp. Mu109 | reverse complement strand
TGCATGGCAGGGCCTTGGGTGTGAGGGATCTTGGAGAATTTCCATCATCACCCAAGGCCCGCCTCTCATTCATCACCGACACACTGGGTGCAGAGACCCTGCTACGCACTCTGAAACCGGAAGAGCCGCATTCCGGAGGAGGCGCACAACTACGTGCTCGGCTCCCGGCCCGCTCTGGACTGGGTGCTGCGGCAGTACCAGGTGACGACGGACAAGGCATCCGGCATCGTGAATGACCCCAACGACTGGGGGCGTGAGCTCGGACAGCCCAGCTACATCGTCGACCTCGTGAAGAAGGTGACGACGGTGAGCGTCGAGACCATGCGAATCGTGCGGGAGCTGCCGACTCTGACGCTCGACTAGCGTGCGAACATGACGCAGAAGGTTGCGCTCAGCTGTTCACGACGCCGGCTGCAAGGGGCTGCCGACCTATTGCCTGTCCGAACTGGTCCAGCTCCCGATAGTGCGCTGCGGGTGCACTGCGACCGTGGGATCGTGCTGAGCCGGCGCGTCGCATGGGGTGGTGGCACGCCATGGCCGATCACATCTGGATCGAGCCCTACCGGATCCCGCTCAACATCGCGTCCTCGGTCCGCCCGAGTTCCAGCACCACGGTCTGCGAATCCACGGCGACGTGCTGGGTCGTCGTGAAGCCGTGGTGCTGGGCGACGCGCGCCGCGTCGCGGGCTTGAGCGCTGTGCATCTCCACGAGGACCGTGCCGTGCGACGCCACCCACTGAGGTGCTTCGCAGATGAGCGACCGGGCAGCGTCCAGCCCGTCCGTGCCGCCGAACAGCGCGGCGGACGGTTCGAAGTCTCGTGCTTCGTGAGGCAGGAGGTCCGCCTCGCCGTCGGGCACATAGGGCGGGACCGCAGCGAGGACGGACACACGCCCCGCGAGGCGATCCGGCAGTCCGCGGAGGACGGAGCCCGGGTGGACCTCCGCAGTGTCGTCGAGATTCGTCCGGGCATACCGCAGGGCCGCCTCATCGAGATCCGTCACATGGACCTCGGCGGAACGGTGAGCCGCGCGGACCGCCGCAGCAATGGGAGCGACCCCGGCGAACGCCTCGACGAACACCGGGGGCGAGGTCTGAGCGGAGTCTGCACCGGCCGATTCGACGGCGGCCACTGCGACCTCGGCCAGCAGACGCGTGCGCTGACGCGGCACGAAGACGCCTGGTCCCACGCGGAGCCGCAGGCCGCCGAACTCGACCCAGCCCACGAGCTGCTCCAGCGGAGCACCTTCCACGCGGGCTCGCACCAATCGTTCGAGGTCTGCTGCACTGTCCGCGGCCTCCCGCAGCACCGCAGCCTCTTCCTCCGCGAAGACGCAGCCCGCGCTCCGCAGCGCGGCGACGAGCCCATCGGGCTCGTCGGGAGGCGCAGTCACTGCGCTGCCGTGCTCGCTGATGCCATGGACGTCATGGTGTCATGGGGTCACCATCCGCGCTCTGCCAGCCGATGCGGGGCAGGGAGGTCGGCGACGCTGATGCCGACAATCGCCTCGCCGAGGCCCCGCGACGCCGCCGCTACGACGGCCGGGTTCGTGTACGACTCGGTCGCCCGTACGATCGCCTGTGCGCGCTCAGCAGGGTTCCCGGACTTGAAGATCCCGGATCCCACGAACACCCCGTCCGCGCCCAGCTGCATCATCATTGCGGCATCCGCCGGAGTCGCCACGCCCCCGGCGGTGAAGAGCGGGACGGGCAGACGGCCGGCCTCCGCGACCTCGGCGACGAGGTCGTACGGCGCCTGGAGCTCCTTCGCAGCGACATAGAGCTCGTCCTTCGCCAGCGCGCGCAGTGAGGCGATCTCCGCGGTGATGGTGCGGATGTGCTTCGTGGCCTCCGATACGTCCCCGGTCCCCGCTTCGCCCTTCGACCGGATCATCTGAGCGCCCTCCGAGATGCGGCGCAGGGCCTCGCCCAGGTTCGTCGCTCCGCACACGAACGGCACGGAGAAGTCCCGCTTGCCGATGTGGTGGACGTAGTCGGCGGGGGAGAGGACCTCCGATTCGTCGATGAAGTCCACGCCCAGCTCCTGCAGCACCTGGGCCTCGACGAAGTGGCCGATCCTCGCCTTCGCCATCACCGGGACGGACACCGCGGCGATGATCCCGTCGATGAGGTCCGGGTCGCTCATGCGGGCGACACCGCCCTGCGCCCGGATGTCCGCCGGGACGCGTTCGAGCGCCATCACTGCGACCGCTCCCGCGTCCTCTGCGATCCGCGCCTGCTCTGCCGTGACGACGTCCATGATGACGCCGCCCTTCAGTCGGTCGGCGAGTCCCTTCGCCGCACCGGCTGCGGTCGCTGCCGGGCGCTGTGTTGTTGTGGTGGTCTCCGTCGTGAGCGTCATGATCGATCCCGTTCATCCAGTGCACGTCGTCGCGCGTGCGAGCATCGTTGGCCTAGGCCAATATCTGGCCTAGGCCAAAAGATAGCATGCTGCGCCCGTAGACTCGTGAACGTGAGCACATCAGTCGGATCAGGCATCAGAGGACGCACGTCGGCGGAGATCGCTGAGAGCGTGCGCGGACTCGTCGACCGGGGTGCTCTGGCCCCCGGAGACGGACTGCCGCCCGTGCGCGCACTCGCCGACGACCTGGGCGTCAACCGGAACACCGTCGTCTCCGCATACGGCGTGCTGGGCCGGACGGGAGTCGTCGAATCACTGGGGCGGGCCGGCACGCGGATCGCTGACCGGGCACGCGTGCCGCAGGAGGGGTATGCGTCCACGGACTCTCTCCGCGACCTCGCCAGCGGGAATCCGGACCCGGCTCTGATCCCCGACCCCGCGCGGGCACTCCAGGCCGCAGGCGGGTGTCCGATCCTCTACGGCGAGCCCGTGATCGACCCGGGGCTCGCGGCATGGGCGCGTACGTGGATGGAGCCGGACGCACCCGGAGAGTTCGGCCTCACGGTCACGAACGGCGCGGTCGACGCAGTCGAGCGGCTGCTCGCCCAGGTGCTCACCCGCGATGATGCGGTCGCGCTCGAGGACCCCTGCTTCCTCGCGAGCATCCACACGGTGCGCCTGGGCGGCTATCGGCCCGTGCCCGTTCCCGTCGATGAGGAGGGGATGACGGTCGAGGGGCTCCGTGCGGCGCTCGCGCAGGGAGTGCGCGCGATCGTCTGCACGCCGCGGGCCCAGAACCCGACGGGAGCGTCGCGGTCGTTGGAGCGCGCGGAGAGCCTGAGGCGGGTCCTCGCCGACCACCCGTACGTCCTCGTGATCGAGGACGACTACTTCTCGCTGCTGTCGCAGCGGCCGTTCCACCCGATCGTGGGGCCCGAGCACCGTCGGTGGGCGCTCGTGCGGTCCCTGTCCAAGTTCATCGGCCCTGATATCGCCGTCGCGCTCGTCGCCTCCGACGCAGAGACCGCGAACCGTCTGGCGATGCGGCTGAGTCCCGGGACCACGTGGGTGAGCCACCTGCTCCAGCGCATCGCCCACGCGCTCCTGACCGACGATGCTGCACGTGCGCAGATCCAGCGCGCGGGTGCTCACTACGCGCAGCGCAATGCGGACTTCGCCGCGCACCTCGCCGAGCACGGGGTGCTCGCGCAGCCCGGCGACGGACTCAGTGCGTGGGTTCCGGTGGGTGCGCCCGCGCAGCAGGTCCAGGAAGGGCTCGCTCGGCGCGGATGGCGGGTGCGGCCCGGTGACGAGTTCCGCTTCGCGGACTCCTCGGCCGTCTCCCATCGACTGCGCATCACCGTGCATGCGCTCTCCGACGCCGAGGCCGCGGCCCTGGCCGTTGACCTCGCCTGCGCTGTGGCTGAGGCACGCGCCCGCGGGTGAAATTCCGCGCGTGAGGCAGTCGACTGGGTGAATTTCTGCTTACTATGAGGTGCACATGCAGTGAATGCCGAGCAACGGCATGATTGCCGCCGCCCTCCGCACTGAGCGCCGGGCGACGTGACGACCCTCGAACACAAGGCAGTCAGTGGAACTCCTCACCCTCACAGTCGTGCTGGTCATAGCACTCGCACTGTTCTTCGACTTCACCAATGGCTTCCATGACACCGCGAACGCGATGGCGACGCCCATCGCGACGGGTGCGCTGAAGCCCAAGACGGCGGTCGCCCTCGCCGCGATCCTCAACCTCATCGGCGCGCTCCTGTCCACCGAGGTGGCGAAGACCGTGTCCGGCGGGATCCTCCACGAGGACCGGATCAGCGGCGACATCTTCCCGTTCGTGATCTTCGCCGGACTGATCGGCGCGATCTTCTGGAACATGCTCACGTGGCTGTTGGGGCTCCCCTCCAGCTCGTCCCACGCCCTCTTCGGCGGGCTGCTGGGCGCCGCGATCGTGGGCATCGGGTTCTCCGCCGTCAACGTGGCAGGCGTCCTGTCGAAGATCATCTTGCCGGCCCTGCTGTCGCCGCTGACCGCGGCGCTCATCGCGTTCCTCTGCACCAAGATCGCCTACCGCATGACCCGGCGCTACGACGGCAGGCCCAACGGTCGCGACGGCTTCCGACGGGGACAGGTCTTCACGTCCTCCCTCGTCGCCCTGGCGCACGGGACCAACGACGCGCAGAAGACGATGGGCGTCATCACCCTGGTCCTCATCACTGCAGGGTGGCAGTCCGCCGCACACCACGAACCGCAGCTGTGGGTCGTCCTGTCGTGCGCCATCACGATCGCGCTGGGCACCTACATGGGCGGTTGGCGGATCATCCGGACGCTCGGCAAGGGACTCACCGAAGTCCGGCCCGCGCAGGGCTTCGCCGCGGAGACGTCCACGGGGGCGACGATCCTCGTGTCGTCGGCTCTGGGCTTCGCCCTGTCGACCACGCAGGTGGCCTCCGGTTCAGTCATCGGCTCCGGGCTGGGGCGTCGGGGCTCGAAGGTGCAGTGGTCGACCGCCGGCAAGATCGTCTCCGGATGGCTACTCACCCTTCCCGCAGCCGGCCTCGTGGGCGCACTCGCCACGGTCGTCATCATGGTGATCGGTCCCTGGGGCCTGCTCATCGACACCGTGGTGTTCGGCGGTGTGGTCCTGTGGCTCTATCTCCGCTCACTCGCCCACCGGGTGGATCACGCGAACGCGTTCAGCGACGTCGCGGAATCGGGCCGCGCCGTCGACATCAAGGCGAAGAGGTCCGCGGCAGCGGGCTCCGATGCGGATGAGTCGGCCGGAACGACCATCGACACACCCGACGACGCACGCGAGGGGAACTGACCATGCAGATCGAATGGATCGCCTTCCTCGAAGTCTTCGCTGTAGCGCTCGGCTGCGCCGCGATCGTCGTGACCTTCTACGCCCTGGGCCTGCGACTGCTCGTCTCAGGCGGCCGGGCACCCGTCGTGCCACCGGCCGAGTTCCCCGACGCGATCGCGGTGCGTTCCGGGAAGCAGGCCGCCAAGGCTGAGAAGAAGGCGGCGAAGGCCGCGGCCAAGACTCCGCTGACGCAGGGGCAGCAGAGCGCGAGGCTCGGTGCGGCCTACGTCTGCTTCGGCATCTGCGCGGTCGCAGTGCTGGGCGCGGTACTGTATCTCGTGCTGTACTGACGCGACGATGGAAAGAACCATGGCCCGAGCGCCTCTCCTCTCGAGCGATTACACCCGCCAGAGCCTCGCTGGCGTCGCGGGGCTGGGTCGGTGCCTGCAGCGGCACCGAGTTCCCCATGCTCTACCTCGTCTTCGAGATCGCGTTCTCCGCCGTCTACTGCTTCTTCCCGCATGTCGTCGTCAACGATCTCGATCCCCACACTCTCCAGGAGGTGTGCGGACACCAGTACCGGGGACGGGTCCGCTGGTGGCCTTCGCCTTCAACACCGTCATCGTGGCGATGTCGGTGACCCTGCTGTTCGGCGGCTTCGCCGCCTGAGCCCCAAGGACGGCGTGTGACGGAAGCGCTAGCGCCGGCGGTCACCCTCGGGTCATCGAGGCGTGTGTGGCCAGCGCCTGCTGGTCCGTCATCGACGCGACGTAGTCGAGGATCGCACGCGACCGTCCCTGTCGTCGCAGGGCCGCTTCGCCTCCGTCGCCGGTGAGCAGGTCCGGCCTGCGACCGTGCAGGTCGAAGACGGCCTGAGTCGTCCCGTCGATCCACTCCAGCAGACGGCGCGGTGCGCGGCCGTGGTCGTGCGGGTCGTCGAGCCACGCATCGAACCCCCGGACCAGGTCCTCGAGCACTCGGGCCTGGCCCCTCTGCGCCTGAGCGATGTCCGGCAGGTCGAGCACGAAGCGCGCGTGGACGAACTTCAGCACCAGGACCTCGTGCCAGGCACGCTGCTCCAGGTGCACGTGACCGCCGCGCACATGGGGGTGCGCCTCCACGACCACGGCGCTGCGCAGGCGCTCGATCCAGCGGCGGGTGAATGAGGAGACGGCGCGCTCTGCTTCGACGCCCCCGTCGTAGGGGCGGGTCAGCAGATCGTCGCCCAGCTCGCTGCTGATGCGCTTCACCGCGTCTGCGAAGAACTCCCGATCGGCGATCCACGGATCCTTCGTCTTCGTCCTCCGCCACAGCAGTTCGAGTGAGACGCCGGGGACGCGCCACTGCCGATCGAGATCCTCTGTGCGCCCGTCGCGGAATCCACCGGAGTCCCTGAGCCAGGCATGGAACTCGCCCGCGACCGGTGCGTGCTGGAGGACGCCCGCACGGACGAAGTCGTCGAGGTCGTGGACGGCGTAGGCGATGTCGTCGGCCAGGTCCATGATCGCGCAGTCGACGGTCTGCGCCCCGGGCTCGAGGTGCGGGAACGCCGTGCGGACCTCATCCATCTCCTCGGCCTCGAGCGCGTAGGCGGAGAACTTGACGGCCCCGCGGACCGGATCGAGGCCCACCCCGCGGGGCCGCTCCTCGGCAGGCATCCGCTCTGCATCGATTCCCGCCCACATGCCGCGTGTCCATGGATACTTCAGCACTGAGGCGCGGACCGACGCGGTGAGGTTCACCCCGGGGAAGTCCAGCCCCAGCGTGTCGAGAGTGGTGAGTATGCGGAACGTCTGCGCATTGCCCTCGAAGCCCTCATCCAGTCCCAGTTCCGTCGTGGCGAGTCGGTCGAGGACTCGCTCGCCGAGGTGCCCGAACGGCGGGTGCCCGAGGTCGTGGGCGTGCGCAGCCGCCTGCGCGACGATCGTGTCGCACCCTCCCAGGTGCTCGAGGGTGCGACCGCCATCGTCGTCGGCCGTCGCTCGGTCAGCGGCATGCTCGCGATGCAGGGACAGACGGGCGGCGAGGTTCGCAGCGATGACGCGCGCGACCGCACTGACCTTGAGCGAGTGCGTGAGTCGGTTGTGCATGACCGGGCCCACACCGGACTGGGGCACCACCTGGGTCACGGCCGACAGGCGTCCGAAGTACGGAGAGAACCTCAGGCGCTCTAGGTCGATCCGATACTCGTGGACCTCTCCATGGCCAGACGCATCGGGCTCCGCTGCCTCTTCGACCGCGGATCGATGCTGTGAGCGGATGGACTCCGGGTGACGCCGCCGCAATCTGCGGTCAGCGTCCGGAACGGGGAGGACCGGCCTGTCGGTCATTCACACATCACCTCTCTGGATCACGATCTGCCCGAGCAGCCGGTCGCTCAGCTCACCGCCCGCACGATCCGACACGTCACCGGTGACGAGCAGCTCATCGGCCCCCGTGTACCTCACGATCCGCTGGAGGCGTGCGGCCACCTGCTCCGGTGTGCCGTGCACCGTCGACGCCAGCGCCTGCTCGACGCGCCGGGCCTGCTGGGACGAGAGTGCGGCGACGTCCAGGTCCTCAGCCGGGAGCAGGCTGTCGAACGAACCGGTGGAGCGCGAGAGCGCCATCGCCCACGCCTCGGGCAGCGCCAGCCGTCGCGCCGCCTCCTCGGTGGGAGCGACCGCGACGGACGCACTTACGATGAGCCGCGGGGCGCTGAACCAGGACGAGGGCACGAACGCACTGCGATAGGCGGTCGCACCCGGGTGAGACTCGGGTCCACGCGCGTCGGACTCCTCGTCGCCGGCGACTCCACCGGCCGCGCCGGGATCGACCGAGGGGCCGCCGAGCACGGCACCCAGCCCGGCCCGGGCAGCGAAGGGGAGGCGGCCGCCACCGGTGAGGAGGTACAGCGGAGTGGGCGCTGCCGGCAGTGGTCGGAGCGTGACCGCTCCGCGGCCTGAGAGCACATCGGTGAGCTCCTCGACATCGGCCTCGAAGTGCGAGGCCGCGTCGTCGTCCTGTCGGAGCGACCTGCGCACAGCGGAGGTGAAGCCCGTGCTCGCGCCCAGTCCCACGTCGACGCGGGACGGGTGGAGCGCCTCGAGTGTGGAGACGGCCTCCGCGATGACGAACGGTGGATGAGCCGGGACCATGATGCCTCCGGTGCCGACCCTGATCCGCGACGTCGCACCGGCGACGGCGGAGGCGAGCAGAGCGGGTGAGGAGCCCGCAATGCCCGGAACCGCGTGGTGCTCAGCGACCCACACTCCGCGGAATCCCAGGGCCTCGAGCCGCACCGCGCGGTCGACGACCTCGCGCAGGATGACGTCGTCCGCCGCACTGCGACGCGTGAGGGCTCTGTCCAGGACGGACAACGGGATTCCCTGGCTGGAGCTCTCCGTGCTCACGGTGCTCTGGGTACTCACGATGCGCAGCGCTGCGGGTACCGGGCAGTCATGCGCCGCACCTCACCGCTCCGCCGTGCGCTCTGGCGCGGAGTCGGGGAGCAGCCAACCCAGCACCGCGGAGACGACGGCCACGATGATGGCTGCGAGGACCGCGGTCCAGAAGAAGGCGTCGACCTCCAGGACGATGGGTGTGAACTCCGACAGCCACGCCGTCAGCGCGATCATGAGCGCATTCACGACGATGGAGAAGAGCCCCAGGGTGAGGCACGTGAGAGGAGTCGAGACGAACGCGACGATCGGCTTGACGAAGGCGTTGACCACGCCGAAGACGACGGCGATCACGAGGTAGGCGACGACGGTGGCGGGACCGTCGCCGATCGCGGAGGCGAGTGCGCCGCTGCCGGAGATCGAGAGCCCCGGCAGCAGGATCGCGGCTGCCGCGAGTGCAAGCGCGTTGACGATGGTGCGGACGAGGAATCTCATGGACTCCACTGTACGGAGCGCCGCTGGAAGAACCCTCAGGGGAGGCGGGTGGCCACGTCCTCGATGACCTTCGCCGCCATCGACGCGTTCTTCTTGCCGTCCATGAGTGCGCGCGGTGCCTCCGGAAGGCCCGTGACCACCAGCTCCAGGCGTGCGCCGCCGGGCTCGTCCAGCACCTGCGCCGTGACGATGTGTCCCCATGAGAAGAGCGACTTGCCCGTCTGGAACGTCACCGCGCGCGCTCCGTCGTCCGCTTCCAGCAGGTGCCGCGCGCTGTGCGCGCATTCCTGGAGCGCCCGGTAGACGGCTTCCGGTTCCGCAGAGAAGCTGCGGGTCGATTCCTTCTCGAACATGGGTGCGCTCCGTGGGTCATCCTGGCGGTGCCTCGTGCGGGACCGCTGCGAGTTCTACGCTACGACACGCGCAGATTCCCACTCTCGGATCTGTGTTGCGGTCCTGTCACACGCACCCGTCCGCGCAGATCGTGGATCAGCAGTGCGATCCATGCACGGAGGGCGGCACGACCGCGCGGGATATGCGAGAGTAGCCCAGAGTCCCATAGAGTGGTGGCATTCCCACCAGGGACTTCACCCCCAAAAATGTGAAGAACCATCGTGGGATCCCGCTAGTAGTTCCGCCAAGAACCTCACGAAAGGCATCCCACGATGGCTGACCCCA